>DCIT01000040.1:6652-6934 GCA_002317145.1 Caryophanales bacterium UBA1719 | reverse complement strand
TATCAGCGAGTGATTTCTTATCTGCAAGAAGAGTATTAGAAGCAGTCTCTTTATTGAAATCTTATTTAACTGAATCAGATGAATATAAAAAATATACCTATGTAATCTATTCTCCAAAAAATCCTAAGGAATTCTTTGCTGATGTTTTATTTAAGGGATTATTAATAAATTATATTGGTGAAAAGAACGCTATGAAATTAGCATCATTATATAAAACTAAATTAGATCTCAAAGATGCTAAAAATGTATCCGCGAAGTTTATGGAAGTCTTCCAACCTAACT
>DCIT01000040.1:6073-6625 GCA_002317145.1 Caryophanales bacterium UBA1719 | reverse complement strand
CGTTAATCTAAAAGATACTAAAGCAATAAAAGTAGATACTGATTTTAATTATGAAGATTTCTTCTCTCATTTAAAAGTATCTAGCAATATCTTACAATCAGCGATTTCTAAAAAAGAATTAGAAGAAATTGAAAGAATATCTACTTTATATGGATTAGATATAATTACAGCATGTGATATAACCGCACAATGTTTTAATGCTTCTGAGAAACTAGGAAATAAAATAGATTTAAAGAGTTTTGTTGAAAGAGCGATTAATGAAGCTAAATTTATTACTATTGCTAGAAAATCAAAAGAAAAGAAATCTTATATTCGTATATCTGGACGCACTGCAGTCGCTAATGAAATAGATTTAATGGAGAACTTATCTCCTAGATTATATTTACAAAATAGACAAGACGGCGCACCTCCAGTAACTGCTGATTTAAAACTATTTGATTATCTAAGTTCAATAATGAAATTATCTAATGGAGCGATAAACGCTGTTATTAATTACGCTTTAAAAAACTGTGATAATCGCTTAGATAAAAACTATGTTGAAAAAGTTGCCTC
>DCIT01000040.1:3511-5906 GCA_002317145.1 Caryophanales bacterium UBA1719 | reverse complement strand
GTTACGAAAAAGAAATAATTATGGAAAGAATAAAATTAGATAATTACATACTCGATGATGAGGTTAAAGAATATCGTAGAAATCTTTTTATTTCGATAAAAAATAATAAAGGTTTAATGAATTATTTAACTGGCATCGGAATTAAAGATGATAGTGTAATTAAATCAAATTTATCTACTATATCAAATTATAAAGAAGATCAAGAATACTGCGCGAAATGTCCAGGATTTAATAAATGCAATAAAAGATACCCACATTATCAAACTAGATTAATTTATAACGGAGCTTTCTTAGATAAAAAATTATATCCATGCACTTTAAAAATTGATGATGAAGAAAAAGATAAGATGTATATCATCCGTGATTTCCCTGCTTCTTGGAGAGGAGCATCTTTAGTCACAATGGATAAATCTAAGGTTAGATTACCTATAATCAAAAAATATAAAGAAGCTTTAGAAAGTAATCGTAATTGGATTTATATCAATGGTTGTAATAGATCTGGTAAATCTTATATCGCCGCCTGTTTATTAAATGGATTTATTGAACAATATAATCGTCCAGCAATGTATATTAACTATCCTAGTAGGATAAAAGATTTACAAGATCTATCATTCTCAAATAAAGAAGAATTTAATAAGAAAATTAAATCTTATTCAACCATTGATATTTTAGTTATAGATGACTTTGGTAATGAATATAAAAACGAATATATAAGAGACACAATTACTCTTGCTATCTTACAAGAAAGAGCAAGATTAGGTTTAGTCACTATTTTTACTAGCGGATTAAATTTTGATGAAATTGAAAGTATGTATGCAATTAATAATGCTGGTAAAGCACGTGGAAAACAAATTAGAAGAATATTAGAATCTTTTGCTGGTGAAGAAATAGATGTTTCTACTGCGGCAATTTATTAATTTCTTTTTTAAAACTTATTAACGAACCATCATTATAAATAATATAAGTAGCTTTATTTTTGTATTGATAATAATTTAAATCTTTATTGAGATTAAATTGTTCTTTCCCTTTCTCTCCACGGTTAACAATATAATCCTTATTTTTACTAGTTAAAATTAATATATTTTCATCCATTAAACTATCGAATCCTGCTTGATAAAGTAAAGGAACTTCAATCGCTAATTTACCAGTATTCTTTCTAATGAAAGAAACGATTTGTTTTTTAATTATAGGATGAATTAAATTATTTAATTTATTTAAAATAGATTTATCTTTTTTAATTAAAGAAATTATTTCTTCTTTGGAGTCGACTTTAAATAATTTCTTTAACTCTAATTTAAATAATAAATCGTTATATAAATTATCAACCTCTTCATCGCATGAATAAGTTTTATAGCCTTTCTTTTTTAATTCGTTTAATAAAGTTGATTTACCACTAGAGATTGGACCGGTTATTCCTAAAACATATTTATCAGATTTTAATTTTTGACAATATGGACAATAGGTCGTTCCCCTACCACCGATAAATGTTTTCTTAAAATCATGACCGCAGTTAGGACAACTCTCCCCTTTCTTTCCATAAACTTTTAAGAAGTTTTGCATATCTCCAGATTTACCATTATCCCAAGTAAATGTATGAACAGAGCTTCCGTTATGCTTAATAGCAAGATTAAGAATTTCTTTCGCGTTCTTTAATATAGTCTCAATATCTTTTTTAGTTAATAAATTAGCTTTAGAGAATGGAGATATTTTAGATTTAAATAATGTTTCATCAACATAAATATTTCCAAGTCCAGAAATAATATGTTGATCTAATAATACTTCTTTAATTAATCTTTTATCTTTAGATAATCTAGCAAACATTTTAACAATGTTTATATTTTTATTCGCTTCTTCTCCAAGTTCAGAAAGAGGAGGAACTTTTAAATAATCTTTTTTATCTCTAATGGACATATAGCCAAATGTTCTTGAGTCATCATAATTTAAAATAGTCCCATCAGAGAAGATAAATATAATACGGGCATATTCACTCTTTTTGTTTATATTATCTTTATAAATATATTTTCCTTCCATTCTTAAATGCGAAAGCATCGCTTTATCGTTATCTAGATTAAAGATAAGAAATTTACCAAGTCTATCAACTTTAGTAAATTTAGAATTTATTAAAGTCTTTTTAAAATAATTAACATCACCTTCAATAATGTTTTTACGGTATATTAAAACATCTTTAATCTTCTTATTAAGAATAATTTTATTAAGAGCTTTTTTAACTGTTTCAACTTCTGGAAGTTCTGGCATATTATTTCGCCTCATACCAAGTATCGCCGATTCCGATAGATACTTTTAATTTAATAGGGAAGTTTACGTTTTCCATTATCTCTCTAATATCTTTAATTAAATTATCTTTCTCATCTTTATATACTTTAAAGATTAATTC
>DCIT01000040.1:3122-3397 GCA_002317145.1 Caryophanales bacterium UBA1719 | reverse complement strand
TGAATAGGAGCATTCATCGCTGCTCGTCTAGCGAATTCTCTAACTTGATAATTTTGATCATGAATCTCTCTTAGATATCTTCTACGATTAAAGTAAGTAGTAACATAACTGTCTTTAGTAGCGTTACTTACAATATTCTCTAAGAATGTTTGAACTTCAGGATAAGCATTATAGAAGTTAGTGATTATTTCTCTAGCCTCTAATCGAGTTATTTTTAAATCTTCAGCTAAACCAAATTCAGAAATACCATAGACTAAACCAAAGTTAACTGCTTT
>DCIT01000040.1:2836-3108 GCA_002317145.1 Caryophanales bacterium UBA1719 | reverse complement strand
GCTTTTCTTCTTTCTAATTCAGTAGGTTCTCTATCTAGTTTTAATGTTGCTTTAGCGGTTTCTGAGTGAATATCTCTATCAGTCTTAAAGATATCAATTAATTTTTGGCATTTTGACATTGCCGCTAAAACACGTAATTCTATTTGAGAATAATCTAATGATAATATTTGATATTCATTATTAGGATAATGGAAAGCTTTTCTTATTAATCTACCTTCTTCATCTCTTACAGATATATTTTGTAAATTAGGATTAGATGAAGATAATCTTCC
>DCIT01000040.1:336-2667 GCA_002317145.1 Caryophanales bacterium UBA1719 | reverse complement strand
GAGTTATTTCTATTAGCGGTTAATCCTAATTTATTAAATAAAACATCTGCGACTTGTTTAGGAGAAGCAACATTAAATTCAAATCCAACAGTATCGTGAATCTTCTTAATTAACTCTTTTTCTTTATTCTTAAAGACTTCTCCAATTTTATTTAAATCATCTTTATTTAATGGGAAGCCTTCTATCTCCATATCCGCTAAAACGATACTTAAAGGCATTTCAATATTATTAAATAAATCTAAAGCATTTACTTTAGTTAATCCTTCAATTACTTTATCTTTTAAATTAAGTACATAATATGCGCATTTACAGTCAAATTCATAATCATTGTCACTTGCTAATAAAGAGACTGTTTTATCATTACTTCCTACATCAACATTAAAGTAATTCATGATGCTTGTAACATCATTTTTAAGACTACTATCAAGTAAATAACTTGCTAATAATAAATCAAATTTTAATCCTTTGATTTCAATGTTTAATTTATGTAACGCTACTTTAATTTCTTTATAATCAAAAACATATTTATCAATCTTTTCATCCTCTAAAATTTTCTTTAAATTATTAGCGGATTTAATGTCTTCATTTAAGATAACGAAATTACCGTCTTTTGTTGAAATCGCTAAAGAAATAACATTAGCGAGATGGTAATTATCATTATCTAAAGAAATATATAGCCCAATTTCGTTGATATTAATATTTTCAATATCTTTTACTTGTTTAAATTCAATATTAATAGACGCTCCTGATTTATATTTACTAGGTAATCTATTTAAGATATTTTTTAATTCATATTTTTGACAGAAATTATTAATAGTATCAAATGTAAATCCTTTATAAAGTAACTCTGAAGTAGAGAATGGTAGATCAATATCAGTTTTAATGGTCGCTAATTCTTTGCAATCTCTTCCTTGTTCTTGATATGTTTTAATATTCTCACCTAATTTACCACCAATCTTATCAGCGTTAGCAATAATATTATCTAATGACTGATATTCACTTAATAATTTAGTGGCAGTCTTTTCTCCAACTCCAGGAATTCCAGGTAAGTTATCTGAACTATCTCCTCTTAATCCTTTAAAATCAATTAATTGAGATGGAGTGAATCCATAAAGAGTAAGAATATTATCTTTACTTACTTCTTGAATATCACTTAATCCTCTTTTGATAATTTCTATTGAGATATTATCATCAATTAATTGAAGAAAATCTCTATCAGAAGTAATGATGGATACTTTATATCCTTCTTTAGAGGCGTTTTTAGCAACAGTACCACAAACATCATCACCTTCAAATCCTTCTATTTCATAACGTTTAACTGAAAGAGCATCTAATAATTCTCTAACAATAGGCATTTGCGTTTTTAATTCTTCAGGACATGGCGCGCGATTTGCTTTATATTTATCAAACTTCTCTTTTCTAAAACATGGTTTACCAGAATCTAATCCGACGAATATCGATTCATCTCCTTTAAAGGATGAAAGGATTTTATTTAGCATGATTGCAAAAGAAAATATGGCATTAGTAGGTATACCTGTTTTAGTGCGCATGATAGTATCAGTACCGCCATATGCTGTTGCATAATAAGCTCTAAATAATAATGAATAACCATCAATTACAATTAACTTTTTCATATTATTTTTAATTCATCCGCGACAATCTCATTACGAGTAGAATCGTATCTTCCTTTTACTATTAATATTTTAGCATTTATTAAACTAGATTCATGTTTAGAATATAAATCGGAAAAGATAGTTACTGATATATCAGTATAGTTATCACTTATCGTCACAAAGCACATATCTTTATGACTACCTTTAGTTTTAATTCTTCTAATGGATTTTACTAATCCTGCAACCTTACAGAATTTATTTTTAATACCTTCTTCAATGCTTGTTGCATGTTCTTGCTTAATAACATCAGCATAGAAATCTAAAGGTGATTTAGATAAAGCGATACCTAGTAATGTTAATTCTTGTTCAACTTTTACTCTTGGATCATCTTCAATATTTTCAATACTTGGAGGTGGGACAATCGATTCATCTAAAATCATTTGATTACTTGAGTTATAGACAAGTTTAATATAATCCATGATTTTACTAATTGAAGCTTTTAATCCATTACGAGTTTGATTAAAACAATCAAAGCATCCAGCCTCAATTAATTTTGTTAATGTTGATGGAGTGATTCTATTTTTTTGATTGCGAATAACAAAATCGATGAATGATTTATATTCGCCGTTTTGTTCTCTTTCTTTAATTAATTGCATGACACTTAAAGTATTAATTCCTTTAATTGCCGAGATCGGGAAATAAATAGAGTTATCAATAG
>DCIT01000040.1:0-161 GCA_002317145.1 Caryophanales bacterium UBA1719 | reverse complement strand
GCCATTTGAGTAGCAAGTTTAGCATATACATATGCATGTGATCTATTAAATCCATAACTAGCGAATCGATGAATCATTGAAAATACTTCTTCACTTACTTCTTTGCTATTACCGTTTCTAATTGAACGAGTAATAAAAGCATTTTTAATAGCATCTAATTT
>DCIT01000031.1:5285-7973 GCA_002317145.1 Caryophanales bacterium UBA1719 | reverse complement strand
TTATTGTTACTCCACATATCGCTGGTAGCTCTGGTAATGAAGTTGTTAGAATGGCGGAGTATATGTATGATGAATCAAGAAGATTCATTAATAAAGAATCATTAAGATACGAAGTCACATTAAAGATGCTTGAAACAATGGCATAAAATCATTGTTAAATTAGAATTTTATTAGTAAAAATTATTATATTATTTTGAATAATTTAAAGTAAATGATAGTTTTTTGTTAGAAGAATTAACTTTGATACCAAATTTTTCACCTGAAATTTTAGGTTTACTTGAATCAGTAGGGTCATCTATTTCAGAATCTCCTCTTAGAATTTGATTTACCATTTTTTTGCAAGCTATTACTTGTGTGTCACCAGTTTCTTCAATTTGGAATGTTGAAGTATTAATAACGAATTTATAATTGCCTTCTTCACTTTTCTTAATTGAAAAGAAACCAGAATCTGTCATTACCGATCCAATATAGTCTAATACTAAACTTGAATCTATTTCAAAAGGACCGACGTATACTTTATTAGGAGCTATTGCAAAAGATCTATCTATAGTTCCGTTAGTTTGATTTGAAGACTCAAATGTACCATCGATACTGAATGGTATTTGTAAACCATTCATATTAATGTCGGTATATATTTGAACATTATTATCAGTGTTAACATTAAATACAAAATCATCAAACATTACATTAGTAATGTATTTAGTGTTATTCTCACCTGTAAATGTGGTTACTGTTGAATTTCCTACAATAGGAGTACTTCTAAAATATTTAGTTAATACGGTGTCTTCTATGTCAAAGACATTTAAAGGAGTTCCGTCAAGTAAACTAGTAATTGTTGATAGAACTATGGTTTTAGGTTTAATAGCAGTTTTAATTTCTTTGATGCGATTATTGTTTATAAAACTCAAACCAGTGTAATTTTTAGGATCATCTATCATGTATTCTGTTTTAAATGCCGCAGCTAAGTTAGCATTATTAAATATAGAAGCATAATCATCTTTATATCCTGCTATAATACAAGTCATTAATTTTGATAAATCAGCTTCTGCAATATTACCAGCATTTAGTTGTTGTTCAGCAAATTTAATATGTTCAGACATTTTATAGTCGTTATTATTAAATATTTGTTCTCTTATAGATGACTTAAAAGTCGTTGGCAATTCTTTTAATCCACCTAAACCTAACGAAATGCTCAATCCGTTATTAAAATCAACTTTAGGAAATAAATTATCGTATAAAGATAAAATAATGTTCGCAAATGCATTATCTGTTCTTATTTGAGAACTAAATAAGACATTACCTAAATCTTCTTTCATTCCTGCTACAGGATAAGTAATCTCTAAATTATTAATATCTAACTTAGCATTTTTTAATGGTGTAGATGCAAATATGTTATTAAGAGATGTTGGGTCAATAAACTTAGGTATTAAACCCTTTGCTAAATTAGCTAATGGTAATCTACCTAAAATTAAATTCTTAATTTTGAATACATAAGTTTCAACGCCATTTCTTTCTTCACTTCCCATTTCAGTGATCAAAATTAATTTAGTTTTAAAGAAGGAAAATTGTGCCTCAACATAGAATGTCCATGTATTGCCATCAATATCGCAATACATCTTTTTAATGAATTTAGATATATTAGGTTGCTCAGCAATTTTTTCATTTACAGATGCTAATAAAGAAGAAGTAAAATCTTTACCTAATGTCATTGTAAAGTTCGGATTATCAATACTTAAATTCTTTAATCCATCAGTCATTGATTGGACGAGTTTAGTATCAAATTTCTCATAAGTATCATCAATGTTTCTTGTCGATGAATCGTAGAACGCCCCAAAAATAAATCCTACAGGAGCAACAATTAATAAACAGAATGCACTTATTAAAATCCATCTTACAGGATGGTGTTTTTTCATCTTTCTAGATTTCTTTTTATCATAGTATTCGCCTTTTTTGACTTTCATATAGCGTTTACCATTTTCTTTTACAATCTCTTGTTTCATATATTAAAAATATACACGATTTTATTATTTAATAAAATTAAATGTAATATAATTGATTAGATATGATTACGCCTTTATACAAAATTACATATAAATATAACAATCAAAATCGTGTTATTTTTGTTAAGGATGAATCAAAGAATGTTACTGGTTCTATTAAGATTAGACCAGCCTCTAATATTATTAAAAGATCCTATGAATTAGGATTACTTAAAAAAGATATACCTGTTATAGAAGTTACCTCTGGTAATATGGGTATTGGATTAGCAGAAGCGTTAAAACCTTATGGCAATAAATTAATAATTTATATGCCGAAGTTTATGTCTAATGAAAGAAAAGATAAATTAAGAAAGATGGGCGCGGAATTAGTATTAACAGATACTTTTGATGAAGCATTTAAATTAGCGGAACAAAGAAAAGATTGTTTCTATGTTCGTCAATTTGAAAATAAATTTAATCCTGAGAGTTATAAACCTTTAGTAGATGAAGTAGAAACTAAAATACATGAGTTTCCATTATTTGTTGCTGGTGTAGGTACTGGTGGAACTATTAATGGTGTTGGACATATATTAAAAAAGAAATATAACACAAAAATAGTGGCGATTGATCCTAAAGAATCAATGTTATTAATGACTGGTAAGAATCAAGGTCATCATGAGATACAAGGATTATCAGATGGATTTATTCC
>DCIT01000031.1:1782-5218 GCA_002317145.1 Caryophanales bacterium UBA1719 | reverse complement strand
ATGCAATTAAAATGGCGCAGAAAATTAAAGAACAATTACATGTAGGAGTTGGGATTTCTTCAGGCGCTTATTTATTAGGTGCAATATTATCTAACACTGATAAAGCATTTACGGTTTTTCCTGATAGTGAAGATCGCTATTACTCAACTAGATTATTCTCTAAAGATGTTAATAGTGAAGTAGTGGACAAAATTGAATTATTATCTTTGGAAGTTTTATAAATGAATACTGTTTTTACTATAGTAATATTTGTTATTCTAGGACTAATTATCTTATTAGGAATACTTTTACTTATATTTAATAAATTATTATATGGGATGTTTAAATATCGCTTTGATGGCGATATTCGTTTTAAGTTTTTAACGATGGATAATTATCCTGATTTAGTTAATGAAGATGTATCAGTTAAAAGTGTTTATAATGTCAATTTAAATGGAAAGATATTTTATTATCCAAATTTAAAAATAAAAGGAGTAGTTATCTTTTATCATGGATTATTAAGTGGTTATTATAACTACTTAAATGTTATTGAATATCTTGCTAAGAATGGATATAAAGTAGTGGCGTTTGATATGTATGGTTGCATGTCTAGTGAAGGAACATCGACAAAAGGAATGGCGCACGGAGATAAAGATAATAAAAACATTATTGACTTTGTTACCTCTAATAAAGAACTTAATAAATATCCTCTATATGTCTTAGGACATTCTTGGGGCGGACATTTAGCAATGACAAGTTTAATTCATGATGATAAAAATATTAAAAAAGCGGTTGCTTTATGTCCTTATAACTCAAATGTCGATTGTGCTTATTCAGTAGATTCAAAAGCAAAAATATTTGCGCCTTTATTATATTTATTAAATTTAATAAAGTTTGGACATGAAGCTAGTTATAAAGTTACTGACGCTATTAATTTAACTAACGCTAAAGTAATGATATTTTCATGTGGCAAGGACCATATTGTTAAACCAAAATATTCTTATCTTAAATATAAGAAAGTAATTGAAAAGAATAATTTAGATAATGTCACATTAAAATTCTATAAAGATAATGATCACTTTATTTATATGGATGATGAAGCAGCAAGAATGTTTACTAAAGAAATTTCTTTCCCTAGAGCAACTCCAATTGATTTTGATAAATTAGATTATTCAATACTATATAAATTAAATGAAGAAGTAATGAAAGAGATAATTAACTTCTTTGATAATAAATAATTTATTTATTAGGTATATATTTCTTACCTTTATTAATAGCGTCAATTTCCCATTTAGGATTTTTATCTTCGTTTAATAATTTAATATCTTCTTTAGTTAATTTAATTTTCTTAAATAAATCAGGACGATATTTTTTAGTTAATAATAATTGCTGTTTACGATTATATTTATTTATTGCTTTATGATTACCTGAATAAAGTATTTGAGGTACTTTATCTCCTTTATAATCATAAGGTTCAGTATATTGAGGATACTCTAATAAGTTATCATTGAATGATTCATTAGTGAGAGAATCTTTAGAGATCGCTCCATCAATTAATCGAATAATTGAATCAGCGATAGCCATAGATGCAATCTCTCCTCCAGTTAAGACATAATCTCCAATAGAGATTAATGAATCAACATATTTATTAACTCTTTCATCAACACCTTCGTAGTGTCCACATATTAAAGTAATATCATCTTTTTTTAATAATTCTTTAGCGATATTTTGGTTATATTTCTTACCTCTAGGAGAAAGTAATATCTTAAATGAATTCTTCGAATTCTTTTTTAATGCATCAACAATCGGTTGGCATTTCATTACTAAACCTGCTCCACCAGAAACAGGAGGAGTATCTACTCTTCTATATTTATCTAATGTATAGTCACGAATATTAACAATATTAACTTTGATAACTTTCTTCGCGATTGCTCTTTTAATAATTGAGTTAGTTAAAAAACCATCAAACATTTCAGGGAACAAAGTTAATATTGTTATCTTCTTCATAATATTCCTTCTATAAGTTTAACTTTAATTTCTTTTTTATTAATATCAACATTTAAAATAAATTCATCGACAAACGGAATATCAAATTTCTTTTTACCATTTGAGCATCTAATAACAAAGTTCGCAGGGAAATCAATTACCTCAATTACCTTACCAATAACTTTGTTATTTTCTATTACGTTGCATCCTATTAAGGATGAATAATGATAATAATTCTTAGGTAAAGAAGCATCTTCTTTTTTAATAAATATTTCTTTACCTAATAATTCTTTAACTGATTCAATAGTAGGATATTCTTTAAAACTCACTACATCAAATAAGTTATATTTAAAAAATGAATTAACTGTTAATGGTTTATATTCTTTATTATGTAAATAAAAAACCACATGATCTTTTTTATATCTAGTAGAAGCAAAATCAGTATGAGAAAAGATTTTTACTTCACCTTTTAGACCATGCGGTTTAATTATTTTACCTAGTAATAAATATTCCATTACTTAGCTTCAGCAGCTACTTCGTTTTTCTTTGCTTTATCTTCAAAATGAAGATGGACAAACTTATTGTCCTCTTTACCAGCAATATTAATTGCTTCTCTTAAAGCATTAGCGATAACACCGTGTTTGCCGATTAAACGAGAAACATTTTCATTATCAGCATAAATAGAGATAGTGACATCTCTTTCTTCTTCTTTAATTTCAATGTCTACTTCTTCAGGTTTAGTGACGATAGTGTCAATAAATGAATGGATTATAGTTTTATAGTCCATGATTATTCTCCTTTCTTTTCTTCAGTTTTAGGTGCTTCAACTTTTTCTTCTGCTTTTGGGGCTTCTGGTTTTACTTCTTTCTTAGGTTCAACCTTAGGTTGAGCAACTTTCTTAACTTTTGGTTTAGCAGGACGATCGAATTTATTTTTCTTTACTGTCTTGCTCTTTTTATGAGATGGTGATTTAGTTGCATTATATTTAGCAATTAATCCCATTTCCGTTAATAAAGTTTTAATAGAATCTGAAGGTTTTGCACCAGCCTTAAGCCATTTCATAGCGAGTTCTTCGTTGATATCAGCTTTTCCTGATTCTGGATCAAAAGTACCAATTTGTTCAGAATATCTTCCATCACGAGCAGCACGAGAATCTGCAGCGACTATTCTGAAGAATGGATCTTTATGACGTCCGAATCTTGTCATTCTTAATTTAACAGACATAATTTATCTCCTTATATTTATAACTAGAATATATAATCATTAATTAATAGTGGTGTCAAGTAAAAATACTTAACACTTTAATATTAACTATTATTTTTTTAATTTATGCTATTATATTATTCGCACATTTAGTGGGGCAATAGTTCAGCTGGGAGAACGCCTCGTTCGCAACGAGGAGGTCGTCGGTTCGATCCCGATTTGCTCCACCATTTTTTATTTAATAATAGTATTTATAAATAAATACTCC
>DCIT01000031.1:0-1770 GCA_002317145.1 Caryophanales bacterium UBA1719 | reverse complement strand
ATATATATTTATAAGAGTATAATAATTACCGAAATTAATTATGACACTCAAAAGAGGATCATTTATAAAAAGAAAGTATCTACCATTGTTACTTTCTTCTTTTTTTGCCTATTTATTTTGCATAGTATCTGAGTTTATTGATACGACTATTGGTACTAATATGCTTCCTCATGAGATTTCTAAAGCAGTAGGGGATGCGATTGAAATAGTATCGCCGGTTTATCAAATAATAGTCTTTGTTGGTGGACTTATATCAATAGGTACTGCAACGTTATATGAACATTATCTAGGCAAATACCAAGATAAAAAAGCCCATAAGTTATTTGGTCAATCTATTATTCTTTCGTTAAGTGTTGGTACTTTAATGGCCTTATTAATGGTTGGAGTTAAAAATCCATTTTTAGGATTCTTTGCGAAGGGTACTACTTTAGAATTAGCAAAATCATATTATAACTTCTATATATTTATCGCTTTCTTATATCCTCAGTATTGGCTTTTATACTATATGGTTCATAATGACGCAGATGAGACAATATGTTTTATTTCTGATGGCATGCAATTAGGAGTACATATTCTTTGTTCAGTATTAATAGTAAAGTTTACTGATTATGGTATTGCTGGATTATCATTAGGAACATTATTAGGATTAATTGCCGCGACTTTAACTTTATTATTCCATTTCTTAAAGAAGAATAATTCTCTTAAAGTTTCTTTTGGATTTTCAGGACACGACGCTCTTAAATCAATTAGATTAGGAGCCTCTACCTCCTTTACTTATTTATTTGTCGCAATAGTGGATATTGCGATGAATAAATTTATTTCAGTTAAATTCCCTGGTGAAGGATATTTATTAACTTATTCCGTCGCGAATTTATTACTTAATTTAGCGACTGTTTATCTTAATCTAGGAGAATCGGCGACTCCATTTAACTGTGTTTATTATTCTGAAAAGAATAACCATGGTATAAAGAAGGTTATGAAGAAAGCACATATCTATGCTCTTATTGAAGGAGCATTCTTTACTATAACGTTTATTGCTTTTGCCTCTTACTTCCCTTATATATTTTCTATTCATCCTTCTGATGGAGCGATATATGAAGAAGCTAAATTCATTTGTTATGTTGTTTCTATTACGATGATTCCAACAGCGTTCTTATTCTTATATATTTCCTATTATCCTTCTATTAACAAAGAGATTTATTCATTTATATTATCTACTTTATATATGTTAGTATTCCCATTAGCCTTAGCGATACCTTTATCATTAATCTTTGGATTTAAAGGGATATCTGTGGGATTAACATTAGTACCTATCTTCTCTTTCTTAGTCTTATTTGTAATTCTAATAATAAATAAACAAATAAATACATTCCCATTATTACTAAAGAAAGAGAAATATAAAGTTGAAGACTATGATATTAAAATTAGTAAGAATTCCGTTAATCATATTAATAAAAAAGCTTATAGCTTTATGTTAGATAATAATGTTAAAAAAAGAACTGCGAATAATATTAATAGATTAATCTATGAAGCTTATAAAGTTATCTTATTAAATAATAAGGATAGAAAACATCTATGTAGTGAACTAGATGTCATGGTTGGTAAACACGAAGTAGTTGTCACCATTAGAAGTAATGGAGTTATCTTTGATAATGTTAATACATTAAATAAGAATTATATATTCACGAATGATTATAAAAACATTATCAAAGAAACTATAAATAAGAGTTATTTAACAACTACTTCATTTAATAGATCAACTTTTGTATT
>DCIT01000004.1:11733-12186 GCA_002317145.1 Caryophanales bacterium UBA1719 | reverse complement strand
TCTTTCTAGTTCTCCATTTAAGAATGAGATATCAAATACTGTATTATGAGTAACAATAATCGCATCACCTATAAATTCTTTTATCTTTACCCAAGCATCTTTAAATTTTAATTGACCTTTAACCATATCGTCAGTGATATGGGTTAAAGTTTTAGTCCCTTCACTTAAAGGTACTTCAGGGTCAATTAAAATATCCATCTTATCAATGGTTAATCCATCCTTCATCTTCACTGCACCGAATTCGATAATCTTATCGTATCTAGCAGATAATCCAGTAGTCTCTAAGTCTAAGCATACATATGTAGCGTTATTTAATAACACATCAGACTTATTAAAGGTATAGTGTAATTTTCTATCAACCATATATAGCTCAGAACCATATAAAACTTTTATATCGTTCTTCGCAGCTTTCTGAGCATAAGGGAATGCTTGAACTACTCCATGGTCAGTTAT
>DCIT01000004.1:11514-11657 GCA_002317145.1 Caryophanales bacterium UBA1719 | reverse complement strand
ACTCCATCCATGGAGGACATATTAGTATGTAGATGTAACTCTACTCTTTTATTAGTAGCATTATCTTCTCTTACATTAGGATCAGGGATGATATCTAAGTAATGTACTAAGACAGTCATCTCTTTACTTCTTTCATCTAATGC
>DCIT01000004.1:10714-11393 GCA_002317145.1 Caryophanales bacterium UBA1719 | reverse complement strand
TAATAGCCGATATTTTATTTCCAATACCTCCGACTAAGAATTTCTTTCCAGCCTTAGATGTTCTTATCGCACATTCAAATACTTCTCCATCAATATCAACATTGGTTTTCTTATCCTTAGGGATGTCAAAGAAGTTCTCATATATCTCATAGTCTCCACGTTTAAATAATCTTTTTCTTTCCCTATCTTCTTTCATTCTTCTAAGGTTATCCTCTAATTCAGAAAGATGTTGTTCTTGCGCCTCTATCATTCTTTGATTTTGTTCTTCTACGACATTTCTTGAGTCTCCAGCATCTAATCTTTCTTCATTAGAGGTAACCTGAGTATCCTCAATAATATCTTTAATAGGTAAGGCATTAACTTTATATGGTAATGATATAAATTTAATTAATTCAATAAACTCTTTAACGATATATAGATTCTTTTCTTTCTCTTCAACATTAAGATAGGTTATATTCATTTCATTTTCGTTAAACGTAATCTTACCTTTAAACGGAAAATGAAATGAAGATAAATGCCAATCAAGGAAGAGTTCTTCTAATTCGTTATTAGAGATTTGATGTTTATAAGAAAAGCTTATCTTATATTTATAATTAATATTCTTAATAGCCTCTAGAAACTTTTGAAGTTGTTCAAAGTAAAAAGGATTATCCTTTTCTATCATCATTACCCATGTTGA
>DCIT01000004.1:10382-10644 GCA_002317145.1 Caryophanales bacterium UBA1719 | reverse complement strand
GATGTTAGAAAACGAGTAATCTTTTCACTTTTCATATGAGCCTGATGATATCTTTAATTAAAATAAAGATCATTAATGTGAATAATAACGCTAGTCCAATGAATGAGACTATAGCCTTAAACTTAGTAGGTACTTGTTTCTTTCTTACGCCTTCATAAGCAGTAACTAATAAAGTAAATCCATCTAATCCCGGGAATGGTAATAAATTAATAATCGCTAGGTTACAAGATATCATACCCCATAAGAATAAATATCTTTCAAA
>DCIT01000004.1:8915-10317 GCA_002317145.1 Caryophanales bacterium UBA1719 | reverse complement strand
GTTGCTTCTCCTTTACCAGAGAATAACATTCCTAATCCTCTAAAGACGGCAGTATTAGAGTTACACCATTCTTGCCATGATACTCTAAATGTTTTAGCAATATCATATCTTTCAATAGTTCTTTTAAGTCTAATACCAGTATTACTCCAATCATTCTTCTTCTCATTAGGCTTAATAGTTATCTCTTGTTGGTTCTCTATAAATTCTGATCCACTACGACGATAATAACTAATTTTAGCTTTTACATTAGGAGTATTGTTTGCGACTGTATATAATCCATCTGAACTGACAGTATATCCTCCCATCTTTTCATAATATGTATTAGCTTGTTTCTTAAACTCTTCTTTTCTATCATTCTCGTTATATCCTTTAATACGATTATCTAATTCTTTCATCTTTGCTTCATCACTAGTATCTAAGTTTTCATTAGCGACTATCATGGTCTTTAATGTTGAATCAGTAAAACTAGATAAGTTAGCGTTAATCTGATCTTCTACTGATATTTGTTTTATTAAGGCTAAAGATGTTGAGATATCTGGATCTACTTTAGTTGTGGCAATACTGTTTTTAAAACATAAAGCATATTTTGTGCCTTCGACATCAACATCTTTACCTAATAAAAACAAAGTATATGTGACGTTTTTAACTTTTACTTTTGCTAATGGATCATAGTTAAGTTTAAGATAATCACCTGTTTTAATATCTCCAACAGAATCATCAACATTAACTACCATTGATGAAGAATAAGGATCACCTTTACTCTTCATACTATATAAATTAAAAGAGATATGATCAAAACAGTTGTGACATAAGATTAAGATAAATCCTAAGATGAAGTTAAGAGTAACACCAGCGCTTACTATTATTCCTCTTTTATATCTAGCAACACCTTCTAGACTTCTACTAGGTGGTACATATTCATCAGTATCTAGTTCCGCTCCTTCTCCATACATAGAGACAAATCCACCTAATGGGATTGCTCTAAGAGTCCATATCGTTTCATGTTTTTTACTTCTTTTCGATGATATTAATACTGGTCCAAATCCGATTGAATAATTAAAGCAATAGACTTTAAATGCTTTAGCCGCTGCTAAGTGACCAAGTTCATGGATACCAACAAGGACGCCTAAAGCTAGGATGAACATTAATATTCCAACTAACCATTGCCACCAAACCATTAGAATGTTCCTCCTTCTATTACTTTAATTGTCCAATCTCTGACTTCTTTATCTATATTAATAATCTCTTCTAAAGAAGGATGTTTAATATTATTAAAGGATTTTAATGATAACTTAATTATCTTCTCAATGTCTAAGAATTTTATTTTTTTATTGATAAATGAGTCTACTGCTACCTCATCTGCAGCGTTTAAGACACATGGCATAATACCTTTCTTTCTAAT
>DCIT01000004.1:8405-8698 GCA_002317145.1 Caryophanales bacterium UBA1719 | reverse complement strand
ATTTTCTTTAATGGGATTCTAAATAGATAATAAGCTTCTATTATTTCAAATCCTTTATTTAGCATAGATGCTGAGTCTATAGTTACTTTCTTACCCATCTTCCAAGTTGGATGATGTAATGCTTCTTCAACAGTAACATAGCTTAACTGTCTACGAGATAAATCTCTAAAAGCTCCTCCTGAGGCAGTGATAAGTACTTCAGCAACATTCTTTTTCTTCGTCGCTTTTAGACATTTATAAATCGCAGAGTGTTCACTATCAACTGGGATTATCTTACTCTTAGAAGTTTTTAA
>DCIT01000004.1:7675-8237 GCA_002317145.1 Caryophanales bacterium UBA1719 | reverse complement strand
TAATAGAAGTTAATAGTAGGATATTCTTCTTTTAGTTTAAGATAATCTTCTTTATTTTTAACACATATATCTTTAACTTCTTTATGGTTCACTAATATTGATGGGATAACATCAATTCTATTACCAAGAGAAAATGATACTAGGTTATAAGTTTTATTAGTGGATAAGACTTCTAAAGCTTGCTCTCCTATATTTCCAGAGATACCTAATATCATTAAGTTTTTCATGCGTATAATTTCCAGTTATTGGATATAACTTGTACTAATATCATTAGTGCCATTGCGCCAAAGATAGTAGAGTCTAAACGATCTAAGATTCCTCCATGAGGTCCTAATATTTTTGAGTAATCTTTAATTTCAAAATGTCTTTTAATAGCAGAGAAAGCGAAGTCTCCTAGATTAGCGATAAATGGTAATATAGCGCTTGTTAATAATATCCAATACCAATTACCAACTGTATAAATTGGTAGCATTGGATATCCTAATCCTCCTACTAATAAACCAAATCCAATAGATAAGAGCATTGAGACAATTATTCCACCAACGAAACCTTCCCAAGTTTT
>DCIT01000004.1:7146-7544 GCA_002317145.1 Caryophanales bacterium UBA1719 | reverse complement strand
GTAGAGACATCTATTCCAACATAACCTTCAGTAAATAATTTAAATGGGATAAATCTTATAAATAATACTGATTGGAATCCAATCGCTAACATAAGTGTCATAGCAATTAGATAACAAGCATCACTTACTAAGAATTCTGGTTTAACAACAACGACAAAGAAGTATGCTCCTATCATAATTGCTAAGGCTAATGGAGATAACCATACTCCTGTAAAAGAAATATTAATATTAAATTCTTGCCAGTTCGTTTGAATATTAGTTTTTATCATTGCCCAATATATAAGTGCGTACATTGATATAAATGTTACAATCCAGACAAACCAAGATAGTTTTCTACTAGGAGCTTTCGCAACTTCATATGTTGCACATCCTACGGCAACAGTAACAAGTCCAACATA
>DCIT01000004.1:2425-7061 GCA_002317145.1 Caryophanales bacterium UBA1719 | reverse complement strand
GTCTTTTTGGCATCAGCAGTTATCTCATTGTGTTTGATGTGATGTCTTTTTATTTCTGTCTTACTCATTTTTAAGACCCCCATATCTTCTATTTCTTCCTTGATATTCTTTTAAACATAAATGTAGATCTTTTATTTTAAAATCTGGGAATGGTTTTTTATAAAAGATCATCTCCGAGTAGGCTAAAGAATATAACATGAAGTTTGATATTCTTACTTCTCCAGATGTTCTAATTAATAAGTCTATTGGACCTAAATCGTATGAATATAAATATTTGCTAAATTCTTTGGTATCCACTGATTTAATCTTTTTCTTAATTATGGTATTAACAGCGTGAACTATTTCATCTTGTCCACCATAATTTAGACAAATATTTAATTTCATACCGGTATTGTTTTTAGATTGAGATAATGCGCTTTCAATAGATTTAACAGTTGAGTTAGGTAACTTAGAATAATCTCCTGAGATATATAACTTAACATTCTCCTTCATTAATCTTTTCATTTCTTTTTTAAAGAATATCTCTAAGTATTTAAATAACATGCTTACTTCTTGTTTAGGACGTTTCCAGTTTTCAGTTGAGAAGGCGAATAAAGATACACCTTTAATTTTTAATTCATTACATTCAATAATTAAATCCATTAAGTTAGAGATTGCGACTTTATGTCCATAAGTTCTAGGTTTATTGCGTGCTTTCGCCCATCTTCCATTACCGTCCATAATGAAAGCTATGTGATTAATAGACTTATTTTTGGTATCTTTAACTGACATAAGTGTTTTTATTATACAATAAAAAAACTTATATATAAGAAATTAATTTTTAAAAATTATCAAAATAATCTAATAGATCTTTAATAATTATTTTTTCATCTATTAATAACCAATTTTTATTAGATAATTTTAAATCATGCAAAAATATTTTATTTGTTAAAACAAGTTTAAGAGTTTCGTATATTTCTTTTAGACTCTTTTCTTCTATAGATTTATCATCAAATATTAATATTTTTATATAATTAATTAATTTATCTTTGTTAACGTTCTTGCTTAAGTAATACATATCATATATGTCTTTATATCTTGTTGTATTTGCTCCAAAACGTAATAGAGATTTTAACTTTTCTACTAGCATTTGTTCTTTTGAATTTACTAATAAAGTAATGCCTTTTTCATCAAAATCTACTAAAAAACAAAACTCATCTTGTTTTAACGAAAAATACTTGTGAACTCCTATATCCATTTTGCAAAGATGTTTGTAGCCGTAAGAGTCTTTAATTTCGATTATTACCCTAGCGCCTTTATAGCTTTGATGATGCAATTTTTGTATTTTATCTGCAATCGTTATTTTTAATCCTTCTCTATTATCATTTAACACATCAATAAAACTTTTAATTCCTTTCTTACTCAAAGGATATTTTATTAAATCAAAATCTATATCAATCGTAGCTCTTCTAGCGTTTTTAGAAATACTGCGCATTACAACACCGCCTTTAATTGTGACGTTATTTTTTAGTTTGCTGTTCTTAATTAAGCTTAAGATAATATCCTGGCAGATCTTTGCTCCTGCCATTTCTAGTTCATAGCCCTCTTTTATAGTCTTTTTAATAAGTTTATCTAAATTAATCATTAAAAAACCTCTGTTCTTAAGATGTTTTGAATAAAGTTTTTCTTAGGAAAATCTTTTAAGTAATTTTGGACTAATCTAATATTTAATTCGTCAATATGATCTCTATAGTATTGAATAGCTTCTTTGTAATAATCAAAAGGCAATTTATTTTTATATTTTATTAATTCAAGAAGTAATCTTTCTTTATTATAAATTTTAATTTTCACACCATAATGTGTAAAATCTCTTGTGCCTAAATTAACAAGATTATTGTGTACAAAATATTGTTTTACATTTTTTTCTTTATATTTTGTCGCATCTTTATCTGTGGCAATGTAATATTTATTAGGAATTTGATCGGAGATGCCTAAATAATAAAGAGCTGATTCCATTGTAAATATAATGTTTTTATGCTTTTTTACAAATACTTCAAAAGGGTTCACATCTTTTTTAGTTGAATATATTCCTTTTTCAATCTTAAAAATTTTCTTTTTGTTTATAGCGTTATGAAAGTTAGTATATCCTTTGCATAATTTAATAATTTCATCATAATCGTATAACATAATTGTATTTATCCGCAATTTTTCATTTTTTGCGGATTTCTACTATTATCATAATACTATTTATTATTAATAGCAACAAACTTAGTTAAATGAAGTTCAATTTTAGAAATTGTCGAAATAATCTAATATGTCTTTAATTATTATTTTTTCATCTATTAATAACCAATTTCTTTTAGACGATTTTAATCTATTAATATATCGTTTATTGTTTAATATTTTATTAAGTTTAAATGCAATATCAGAGATATTTTTAATTGAATTAAATTTATCAAAAATCAATACTTTAAAACAATTCAATAGTTTTTTCTTGTTAAGATGCTCCAATAAGTAATACATATCATATAAATCTTTATATCTTCTTGAATTAACATCGAATCTAAGAAGAGAGGTTAACTTTTCAGTAAACATTTGTTCTTTTGTATTTATAAATAACGTGACACCCTTTTTGTCGGTGCTTACATCAAAGCAATACTTAATTTGCTTTAAACTAATATGTTTATGTACACCTATATCTAGCTTGATTTTTATTTTGTTATTAAAATTATCTTTTATTTCTATATATGCTCTTTTTCCTTGATAATCCTGATGTTTTAAATCTTTTAATTGCCCTATCAAAGAGATTTTTATTAAATCGTCATTATTATTTAATTTATTTATTAAACAATTAACACCATCATTAGTTATTGGAAAGCTAATTAAATCTAAATCTAGATCAAGGGTGGACCTTCTAAAATTATTTGAAAGGCTTCGTATTACTACTCCACCTTTTATAGTTACATTGTCTTTAAATTCGCTTTCGGAAAGCAAAGTTAAAATAATGTCCTGACATATTCTTGCTTCAATTGTTTTGTTACTACTTTCATCTACCCTTATCCCTCTTTTTAAATCTGAAATATTTAGCACTCAAAAAATCTCCATATCAAGAATATTGGAAATAAATTCTTTTTTTGGGAAGGATTCTAAATATTCTTCCATTAAAGATATATCTATTTCATTGATATTATCACGATAATAATAAACAACTTCTTTATAGAAATCATATGGTAGTTTATTCCTGTATCTTATGACCTCTAACAACATTCTTTCTTTGTTGTATAACCTTATTTTAACACCATTATATGTAGTTGTGGTGACACCCAAATTAATTAAACCTTTATTATCAAAATATTGTTTAATATTTTTATCTTTTATTTTGTAGGCATCTTTATCACTAGCGATATATTCTTTCTCAGGTATTTCATCCACTATACCCCAATAAAACAACGCTGATTCCATCGTAAAAATAGGATTATTATATTTCTTAATAAATACAGCTAAATCTTTAGAATTTAAGTTTTCTTTAGTAGAATATATCCCTTTCCCAATTTTAAATAGACGCTTACTATTAATTTCCTTTAATATGCCAGAGTGACTTTTATATTTATTAATGCAGTCTTTATAGTTATATATCATAATAGTAAATATCCGTATTTTATTATTTTTAACGGAGTTATACTATTGTAATTCAGTTATCCATTAATATCAATAGATTAATTAAAATTATTTAATAAACTTCAAAATACTATTAATTACTTTTTTATATTCGTTATAGTATCCACCATGACCGGAATGTTCTAGATATACTTCTTTAGAGTTTTTAATATTCTTTAAAAATACTTCATTACATTCTTTCGTAGATTGGTCAGTTTTACCATGTATCACTAAAGTTGGTATTTTAATTTCTTTTAATCTAGGAGTGAGATCCCAGTTCTTTAAAGTACCTTCAACAAATAGATCATTTCTTCCCCACATATATTCATATATTTCAGCGTTATGTTTTGATTTCTTTCTTTCATATGGAGATGTATTAGATCTATTTCTATAATACATATTCCATAATTCAGTATTACATAATTTATCAACATCTTTATCAAAAAAATATGACTTCTTAAATGCTGATTTTAATAACTTTAATTTCTGTGGTTTATCTTTAAGTAAGTTACAACATATCTTATAGTTAGATTCACTCCAAATCTTACTTGAAGATAAGCTAGAGAATAATATTAATTTCTTAACAGAATTATTCTTAATATTTAAGACATATTCTAAGGCAAGTTGGCCTCCCCAAGAATGTCCTAATAAGATAAAGTTTTTTAGTTTAAGTGTTTTAACTAAATTATCGAGTTCTTCTCTAAATGTCGAGACTTTCATTAAGTTATTTCTACCTTTAATTCTAGAGGATTTACCAAATCCTAATTGATCATAAGATATGCATGTATATCCATACTTATTTAAATCAAATAAAGGTTTAAGATAATTACATTTATTACCAGGTCCACCATGAAGCATTAATATTACTTCATGTTTATCATCTATCTTTCCTTGAATATAAGCATGAGTCTTAAACTCTTTAAATTTAATATCTATTTCTTTCATATATAAAAAATATTTAACCACCTTTTAATAAATAGATAAAGAAAAACTCCCAATT
>DCIT01000004.1:0-2416 GCA_002317145.1 Caryophanales bacterium UBA1719 | reverse complement strand
AATTAAGGGAGTTATTTCTTTAATAATTTACTTATGCTCTTTTAACAGCTTTGTTTGCTAATAGAACACAGACTAAGAAGCAGATATTACCGATAGTTACAAGTAAATGTGCAGTTCCGTTACTTGTGATATAGCAAGCAATGCCAGCAATATAGCAAGCTACGCAAGCGAAGTTAAATAATAAACATAATTTAGAATTCGCACCAGCATCTCTAATTCCTAAGATAAATGATAAATATGATAACGCTAAGATACCATAGTTAACCATGTAGACCCAAGGTTTTGGATCTTTGTTAGTAGCGATAATTACAATCGCGAATGCAAATGCTAATACATAGAAAAGCAATGAGAGCGCGAATTTCTTTTGTCCACTTAATAAGCAGAACACTAATCCCGCTACGTTAGCAATACTAGCAATGAAATAAATCCAGCTTGCAGCTGTAGTCATCCATCCTATGTCTTTTTTAAGTAACGCTTCTATTGCTAAAATTAAAAACGCTACTAAGCTTAATGTAATACCGGTGGATAATAAACCTAATCCCCATCTTACAAATAAACTTGGTTGTTTGTATGATTTTGCCATTTAAAATCTCCTTTTATTTAATTTTATTCTATATTTATTGTTTACTTGGTTCAATAAAAATAATTTAATGTCCAGTTTTTATCGCACATTATAATTTATAATCGTAGATATTAGGTATCTTAATATCCGCTATATTATATTTATATTTAGTTTTTTCAATTGTATCTGCTTTAACATATACATTTTTATCTTCAGGCAAAGAGATAAATTGTCTTTTATTAGAGATAGAATAAAGACGTTTGTTATCTTTTATTAAGTCATTAGTAACAAAATCTATATATCCTTTCATTTGATGAGTAATTATATCTTCAATTTTCATACGTCCTTCTGTGTACTCTTGAAGAGATGAAGTTTTATCGTCTGAGCCAAACATGTATTTATATGATTCATCTGTTTTATCTTTGTATTGAGCTTCTCTATCTTGGTGAATTTTTACAATGTTTTTATAATTCTTTAAATGTAAATTATTTAAAATGTTCACCTCATATTCCGCTTTCATTACTTCAAAGCTTAACTTAGCTGCATCTTTAGACATTTGTGTTTCTGTTCTAGTTTTACTGCCATTAGAATCTTTTAAGACATAAAAAATTTCTTTATCAGAATCATAGAATGTATAGGATTCGATTTTGTTTTCATAAGATTCATTAATTAATTTTGTGGTGGCATGTTTATATGAATAAATAACTAATCTAGTCATGTCAATCTTATCAATCTGTTCTGTTGATGAATCCTCTTCATATTTGCCATTACCATAATTAAATTTAGATCCATATTTTCTATTATTAGTTTCAATTGTTATTTTATCTGGAGTAGAAAACTCATCAGAAAGTTGAGTGTCGTAAATTTTCTTAGCAACTTCTAAAGCTTCGTTATCGGTAATTTTAGCGAAGTTAATGTTGTCATAATTATCCCCATTGCATCCAACGAGAAGGAATGCACTTAATAAAGGAACAATACACTTATTGATTTTCATATTACCTATTCCTCCAACACATAATCATCAATGTTACTTGGAACATCAAATTTATTATTGCCATAACTAATAGTTATTTTCATATTAGTTTTTTCATAATTTGATTTCATTCTAACAGATGGATCATCATCATATTTAGAATCGAAAACTACATCTTTTTGATATACTTCTAAAACATCATTGATAAACCTATAATCTATGTATTTAGTATTTTCAAAGTCGTATCTATTAGAGGCATCTCTACCAAATATTTTTGAATCTACTTTTTCTTCTAATGATTTATCATCTTTAGAATAAAATGCATACTTATATTTATTTGTCTTTGAATCTTTATAATATTCGCTGGTCTCTTTTTGTGTTTTAATTTCATCTTCAATTGTTTCTAAATATGATGCACGAAAAACATAATTAGTAATTAAATTTGAATAATTCGTTTCAATAACATTAGGACCTTCAATTTCTTTTCTTCTTTTTTTACCGTTATCGTTATTAAGTTTATAAGTTTTGTTTTGATCTTCTTTATAAAATGTATATCCTTCATACCAACCTTCTTGAGCTTCCGCCAGAAATTCGAATTTTTCATATAACTTCTTATTATCGAAATCCATGATGAACGTTTTCTTTTGATGAAATTTTGACTCAGATTTGCCGGTATCATAATTTGTTGCTTTTTTAATCTCTGTATACTCTTCAACTATTTTAAAATTAGTAGGAGGAGTATTGTTCAATTTACTTTGTCTTTCTAGAATGTGACCTGCTATCTCAATAGCTTTTTCATCTGTTATTTGTTTCATCCTGTTACAACCAAGCAAAAACATAGGAACAGCGCCTAGTATTAAAATCTTTTTATTACCCATATG
>DCIT01000037.1:3704-4038 GCA_002317145.1 Caryophanales bacterium UBA1719 | reverse complement strand
ATGTGAGTGGAATTGCCATCGCTCAACGGATAAAAGCTACCCTGGGGATAACAGGCTGATCGCGTCCAAGAGTTCACATCGACGACGCGGTTTGGCACCTCGATGTCGGCTCATCACATCCTGGAGGGGAAGTACCTTCCAAGGGTTAGGCTGTTCGCCTATTAAAGTGGTACGCGAGCTGGGTTCAAAACGTCGTGAGACAGTTTGGTCCCTATCTATCGTGGGCGGAGGAAGTTTGAAAGGACCTGTCCTTAGTACGAGAGGACCGGGATGGACATAGCAATGGTAAACCAGTTGTCACGCCAGTGGCACGGCTGGGTAGCTACCTATGGAA
>DCIT01000037.1:1990-3641 GCA_002317145.1 Caryophanales bacterium UBA1719 | reverse complement strand
GACTTCCCATTCGCAAGAAGTAAGAGCCCTCCAAAGTTAGGAGGTTGATAGGTCAGAAGTGTAAGTACAGTAATGTATTCAGCTGACTGATACTAATAGCTCGAGGACTTAATTTCACTTATAAAGTAAATTATTTTGGGTAATAGCAAATATTAACGAAGGAACATGTTATAATAGTATTCGGTATTCAGAGAACAAATTGTCTCTCTAAAATATAAAATAAGCCTGGTGACGATGGCGCGGTGGTCACACCTGTTCCCATCCCGAACACAGAAGTTAAGCACCGTAGTGGCGAAGGTATCTAACACTTAGTTAGTTAGAATAGCGAGCCGCCGGGCTTTTTTATTTGTAATAACAATATATTGATTTCCTCCACATAGTATCATATAATAGTACTATCAGGAGAAAACATGATAAAAACCTTTGACCAGCTTAAAGAAGAATACAAAGATTATTCGAATGTTAAAACAAAGATCGCGCGCGAAGTTGATGCAAATGAATTATATCGAATAATTAAAGGATTATATGAGACAGATAAGAATACACCCGCGTATTATTTAGCCTTATCTATTTATGGTCCTTCTTATATTTCTTTTCGTTATGCTTTAGCATATCACCAAGCAATACCTGAAAGAGTATATGAAGTGACATGCGCTAGTTACAATAAAAACAAAGCAAAAGAATATGATACGTATTTTGGTAGATTTACTTATCGTAGTGTGCCAAAGAAAGTATTTCATCTAGGAGTTGAATATTTAATTCATGATGGTTATCCAGTATTTATGGCGACCTTTGAAAAAGCTTTAGCTGACACTGTTTATCAAGCTCCTTTAATTAAAAACTTAAAAGAGATGGAAAATTATTTATTTACTCAACTTCGATTAGAGGAAGAAGGTTTAGAACTTACCAACTTTAAACTTTTAAAAGAAATATCGGATTTATACCACAGTCGCAATGTTAAGCTTTTATATAAATATCTATTCAGGAGATACAAACAATGGATTCCCGAATAGAAGAAATGTTAAAACGTTATTCTCCTTCGAATAATAAAGAACACATTGTAAAAGAAATACTTCAAGAAATAATTTTACTTGGATTAAGTAGATCAGATTTTTTTAAACGTTGTGCTTTTTATGGTGGAACAGCGTTAAGAATTGTTCATAATATTAATCGTTTTTCTGAAGATTTAGATTTCGTAATATGTGATGAAGAAAAATTTAATCTAAACGATTATAAAAAATATATTGAAGATGAATTATCCTCTTTTGGACTAAATTTTAAATTCGCTATTAAAGACATTAAACCTCAAGACAAAATGACTAGAGGTAATGTAAAAGGAAATATGAAAGAAGCTATGATAACTTTTTATCCTAGCGATGAATTTAATAAATATAATCCAGAAATGTTAATAAGAATAAAAATTGAAATTAGCTTAATAAAAGATCAATACGCTATAACAGAAACTAATTATCGACTCCTTCCAGTCCCGTATAAAATGAATGTGTATGATTTACCAAGTTTATATGCGACAAAAATAGCAGCATTATTAACTCGCAACAATTTAACTAGAGAAAAAGGAAGAGATTATTTTGATTATTTGCATTATATTAAATTAAAAGTTAAACCAAATTTAAATTTATTATCAGAAAAA
>DCIT01000037.1:0-1843 GCA_002317145.1 Caryophanales bacterium UBA1719 | reverse complement strand
GATATTTGGTCAACTGAATTTTTTACGCAAATTACTGAAAGTCATTTTAAAAATTAAAACATGTATTAAATTAATTATATATAATTAATATTAGTTATGAATAATAAAGATTTAGCGACTAAGTTAATTAGTCTTGTTGGTGGTAAGTCAAATATCATCAGTGTTTTTAATTGCTACACAAGAGCAAGAACTAATGTTAAAGATGTTAATAAGGTTAACATTGATGGCATTAAATCAACTGAAGGAGTTATTGGAGTAGTTGTAGATAAAAACCAAATCCAAATAATTGTTGGTCCTGGTAAAGCGGTGAAAGTTGCTCAAGAGATGACTGCTCAAGTTGGAGAAACAACAACTGGAGCATCTCAAAGTTCAGATAAAGAAGAATTTAAAGAAGAATATTTAAAAACGAAATCTGATATTAGAAAGAAAACAAATAAAAAAGGCACAGCATTAATTAGAAAGATAGCTGGAATATTTGTTCCTATTATTCCAATGTTTATTGCTTGTGGTCTTTTATTAGGTATTTATACAGTTTGTGAGAACTCTCTTAAAGAGCAATTTACTAAATCAACATTTGGTATAGTTTTTAATGTTGTATCTTCATCTGTCTTTACAGTATTAAATGTCATAGTTGGTTATAATGCCTGTAAAGAGTTTGGCGGGGATGGAATTATTGGCGCTGCTTTAGCAGGTGCTTTAACTAATCCATTGATGAATGGAGCAGATGGCGAAGGAATTTGGATGGGATTTTATACATTCAAAACAGCTGAAGTAGGCATATTTACTATATTATTAGTCGCAATAGGAACAGCGTATTTAGAAAAATTAATTCGTAAATTTATGCCTGATATTATTGATGCGTTCATGACTCCTTTACTTACTGTTATTATCATGGCTTCTGCAGCATTCTTTGTTTTACAACCAATAGGTGCGGCAATCAATATGGGTCTTGCAGAAATGTTTAAAGGAATAATTAAACATTGTGCTTGGCTGCTTGGTATTGTTCCTATGTTCTACTTATTGCTTGTTCTTACAGGGACGCATCACAGTTTAATGGCCGTATCTGCTGCCTTAATAGGTCCTGGTAAAGGTGCAATTGGTTATACTCCATTAGTTCCTGTTCAATTAATGGCAGGTGCTGCTGAAGTAGGTGCGGCTTTATATATCTTAATGATAAGTAAAAATAAGAAATTAAAGAAAAATATCATTGGATCATTACCAATTGGATTCTTAGGCATTGATGAACCTCTTATTTGGGGTATGTCCGTTCCTTTAAAACGTCCATTTATCGCCGCTGGTTTAGGTGGATTTGTTGGCGGTACTATGTTAGCGGTTATGAATATTACTGCGAATGTTCCTGAATCAACAGGTATTGAAGCAGCGTTAGTATGTAATAAACCTTGGGTATTCGTTGCAGCATTTATGATTTCTATTGTGGCAGGATTTATCTTCCAATTCTTTATTGGATTTAAAGATACTATTGAAGTTAAAGATCCTAATACTGGGGAAGTAAAAGAAGAAGTTATTGAGACTTCATATGCGATTAAGCTTTATCAAAAATATCGTGCTAAACATCCTAAGAAAGCTAAAGTAGGAGCAAAGTAATGAAGAATAAAATATCTACTAGTCATACTCTAAAAGAGTATAACAAAAGATATGGTAAGATCTCTTACTGCTTACTTAAATATAGTAAGAAAGAAGTAAAAGACTTTAATACTTTATTTAAGTCTGATGGACGTCAATTATTAGGTAATAAACTCTGGTGGTTAATAGATGATACTTATTATGAAGTACCACGTAAGTTTTCTATTAAATGGTTTAGAAGTTTTAAATATACATTAAA
>DCIT01000051.1:25678-26075 GCA_002317145.1 Caryophanales bacterium UBA1719 | reverse complement strand
ACAAAAAAGTTTGCATTTACTTTGATGTTGCTATATTATTAACACGCTACGAATTTAGAAAAATTCTAATGTAAATAAGGAGAAAATTTATGGCAAAAGAAAAATTTGACAGAAGTAAAGTCCACGTTAACATTGGTACCATCGGCCACGTTGACCATGGTAAAACAACCTTAACTGCGGCTATTACAAAAGTCCTTTCTGCTAAAGGTGGAGCTGTTGCTAAAGCATATAACGAAATCGATGCTGCACCAGAAGAGAAAGAACGTGGTATTACAATTAATACTGCACACATTGAGTATTCAACTGCAAAGCGTCACTACGCTCACGTTGACTGCCCAGGGCACGCTGACTATGTTAAAAACATGATTACCGGTGCTGCTCAAATGGATGGCGCGAT
>DCIT01000051.1:0-25590 GCA_002317145.1 Caryophanales bacterium UBA1719 | reverse complement strand
GGTGTTCCAAACATTGTTGTATTCATCAACAAAGTTGACTTAGTCGATGATCCAGAATTATTAGACTTAGTTGAAATGGAAGTTCGTGATTTATTAACTTCCTATGGATTCCCAGGAGACAAAGTTCCTGTAGTCCGTGGTTCTGCTCGTAAAGCTCTTGACGGAGATGCTGAAGCAGGAAAACAAATCGAAGCATTAATGGATGCTGTTGATACTTATATCCCAGATCCAGTTCGTGTTACCGATAAACCTTTCTTATTACCTATCGAAGATGTTATGACCATCTCTGGTCGTGGTACCGTCGTTACAGGTAGAGTCGAACGCGGCAAATGCGTATTAAACGAAGAAATGGAAATCGTTGGTATTAAACCAACTCAAAAGACAGTTATTACTGGTCTTGAAATGTTCCGTAAGACTCTTGACTATGCTGAGTCAGGAGATAACGTTGGTGTCTTATTAAGAGGTATCAACCGTGATCAAGTCGTTCGTGGTCAAGTTCTTGCTAAACCAGGAAGTATCGTTCCACATAGCAAATTCACAGCGACAGTTTATGTCTTAAAGAAAGAAGAAGGTGGCCGTCACACAGCTTTCTTAAGCAACTATCGTCCACAATTCTATTTCCGTACGACAGACATTACCGGTGTCATCACTCTTCCAGCCGATGTGAAGATGGTTATGCCAGGTGATAACGTAGAATTAACAGTAGAACTCATTCACCCAATCGCAATTGAAAAAGGTACAAAGTTCTCCATCCGTGAAGGTGGCCGCACTGTTGGTGCAGGAACTGTTAGTGAAATTCTTAAGTAATTAAGAATCTCTACTTAATTAAATTAAAAGTGTCTCGAAATTCGAGACACTTTTTTTATCCTTATATAATATATAGATTATAACAATTTAATATTATGTTTCTTTAATAACTCAATATCTTTTTTGTCCCATAAAGAACATTGAACTTCACCGATATGGGCTTTCTGCATTAGTAACATACATAAGCGAGATTGACCTATACCTCCGCCAATTGTAAGAGGTAATTTATTATTGATTAACATCTTATGATATTCGAGATTCTTTCTATCTTGGCATTTTGATTCTTTTAATTGTTTTAATAAAGAATCTTTATTAACTCTAATGCCCATAGAAGATATTTCAAAAGCAACATCTAGTAATTCGTTATAGTAAATTAAATCACCATTTAAACTCCAATCATCATAATCTGGAGCACGGTTATCATGTTTACTTCCATTAGATAATTTACATCCAATATTCATAATGAATACTGATTTATATTTTTTAGCGATTTGATATTCTCTTTCTTTGCTATTTAATTTCGGATACATCTTTAATAATTTTTCTGAAGTAATAAACAAAACATCTTTACTTAATTTACAAGTAAGTTTTGGATATCTTTTCTTTAAAGCGTTGTTAGTATCTAAAATACAAGCATGAATTTTCTTCACAATATTTTTTAAATAATTGATATTGCGATCTTTATTGTTAATAATTAATTCCCAATCCCATTGATCAACATAAATAGAATGAAGATTATCTAATTCTTCATCGCGGCGAATGGCGTTCATATCGGTATATAAACCGTTATGAACTTTAAAATTATATTTTAATAACGCGACGCGTTTCCATTTTGCTAATGAGTGAACAATTTCTCCATCGCATTTAATTGATGGAATGGTAAAACTAACAGGTTTTTCATAGCCATTTAAATTATCATTTAATCCTGAATTTGGATCGACAAATAATGGAGCGGTGACTCTTTTTAAATTTAAAGATTCTTTTAAATAATATTCAAAATGACGTTTCACTAATTCAATAGCTTTTTGAGTGTCGTATATATCTAATTTAGATTTATAATTTTTAACTATTTTAATTTTTCCCATATGTAATATCATACAAAAAAGTAAATATAATGTTTATAATTATTATCATGGCAAGTTATAAATTAAATATTACAAGTGTAAAAGTTTTAGAAACTGTTTACTTATTAAATAATAAAAATTATTATCCAAATTATATCGGAGTGTTAAAAATAGTTAATGGTGTAGTTGATGAAGATACTTCTAAATTTGTTTCTTTAGAAACATTCTCAACTTTAACTAGTAAAAAAGGAAGACAATTAGCGAGCATGATTCATCAATTAATTCGTTATGGATTTTTAACTTATATTCATAATAAAAAAGATGATGAGATGTATTTAAGAATTACTTTTAAAGGTGAATCAAATTTAGAAGATTTTAAAAAGCATCATAAAGTTAATTATAAGAAGAATAGTAAGAGAAAAGATAAACCTTCAATAGCGTATATAAATAATTAAATTACTTTTAAGTAATTTGTTAGTATATAATTTTAAATAGTTATGAAAATAGTAGTAGACATGCTAGGTGGCGATTTAGGAATCGGCGCAACATATGATGGACTAAATATGTTTTTAAAAGAACATAATGATGTCGAAGTTTTTGCTGTTGGTACTAAATCTATTCTTGATGGATTAGATAATGTCAAAGTTATTGATGCGAATCAAGTAGTGAAGATGGATGCTCATGCTATGGAATTACTTCATGATAAAGATTCATCAATGGCTAAAGCCATTAATACTTTAGTTAGTCAAGATGCGGATGCTATTGTTTCTTGTGGCGGTACTGGAGCATTATTAACTTTAGCGACTATCAGAGTTAAGAAACTTGAAAGTGTAGATCGTCCAGCCTTAATTTCTCCTATTCCTACTATTCAACCTAACAAGAAAACTTTATTACTTGATTTAGGCGCGAATAATGAAAATAAAGTAGAAGATTTAATATCTTTTATTAAAATGGCGAAGGTTTATTACAAATCTATTTATGGTGTTAATGCAAATTTTGCGTTGCTCTCAAACGGTAGTGAACAAGATAAAGGTTCTCCATTAGTGCAAGCAACTCATAAGCGTATTAAAGAAATTAATATTCCTGGTTTTATAGGCAATATTGAATCTAATGAAATCTTATTAGGTAAAGCAGATATTATTGTTACTGATGGTTATACTGGTAATATTGCTTTAAAAGCAATTGAAGGTACTGGTAGAGTAGTAAAACAATTATTAAAAGAAAACTTTACAGCATCTTTAAAAAATAAAATTTCTTATTTATTAACTAAGAAAACCTTAAAGAAGAAAATAGAAATGTTATCAAGTAAACCTTTAGGTGGAGCGATGTTTATTGGAATTAAAAAAGTAGTTGTTAAAGCTCATGGTAATTCTGATTCTATTGCTTTTAAGAACGCTTTAGAGACTGCTTATAAATGTGTTAAAAGTAATATTATCTCAAATATTGATAAGGGGTTAAAAGATGAGCTCTAATCGTTTAAAACCTTTATTTAAATCATTTAAGATAAGAGCGCATAATATTGCTTTATATGAATCAGCTTTTACTCATCCATCTATTAATTTAAATGAGCATAAAGTTGAAGATTATCAAAGATTAGAATTTGTAGGTGATTCAATTTTAGGAAGTATCATTGCCACTTTATCTTATAAGTTACATCCTGAACTTCATGAAGGACATTTAACTAGACTTAGAAGTAGTTTAGTTGATACCGCTTCTTTATCTAAATTAGCGTTAACTTATCACTTTGATCAATACATTAAAGTAGGCACTAGTTTTACTAGTAAAGTAGCTAATTCTAATAAAATATTAGAAGATGTATTTGAAGCTTTTATTGGAGCAATTTATTTAGATAACGGATTTAACTATACTTATAAATTTGTTGAGCGCATATTTAAAAATAGAATTATTCATTTTGATTATGAACAATCAATGGATTATAAATCTAAACTTCAAGAATTATTACAAGCAGATCATCATTCAGAAATAGAATACAAAGTTATTTCTAAAAGAGGCCCTGCAAATCAACCATCATTTAAAGTTGGATTATATTTTGATAATGTTTGTTTAGGTACAGGTATTGGTTCTAGTAAGAAAGCAGCAGAACAAGAAGCAGCGAAATCAGCATTAAAGAAACTTGCTAAAGGAAATAAATAATCATGGGATTATTTTCGTTTTTAAAAAATAAATTTTCTAAAAAAGAATCATCAAATACTATTCTTACTTATGATAAAGGATTAAAGAAAGCAAAGAAGGCTTTTACTGATGAGATTAATTCTTTAAGTAATGATGATTCTATTCCTAGTAATTATTTTGATAAATTAGAAGAGATTTTATTAGAAGCGGATATCGGAGTAACTTTAGTTACTGATATCATTAATAATTTATCAAAAGTAATTAAGGAAAATAAAATAAGATCTTTAAAAGATGCGAACGAAGCTTTAATAGATGTCATGTTTAAAGATTATTCTAAAGAAGAACAATTATTATCTGATATTAAGTTTGATAATAAACCGACTGTGTTATTAGTAGTAGGAGTTAATGGTGTTGGTAAGACTACTACAATTGCTAAGTTAGCGAATCGTTATTTAAAACAAGGTAAGTCAGTTATGTTAGCTGCTGCTGATACTTTTAGAGCAGGAGCAATAGAACAATTAAAAGAATGGGGTAATAGATTACATATTGATGTAATTACAGGAGAAGCAAATTCTGATCCAGCTTCTGTTGCTTATAAAGGTGCTAAATTAGCAAGAGAAAAGAATATTGATTTATTAATTGTAGATACAGCGGGTAGATTACAAACTAAAGTTAATTTAATGAATGAGCTAGCGAAAATATCTAGAGTCATTTCTAAAGAAATACCTAATGCTCCACATGAGACATTCTTAGTATTAGATGCCACAACTGGACAAAATGGAGTTATTCAAGCTAAAGCATTTAATGAAGCGACTAAAATTTCTGGAGCGGTAATTACTAAAATGGATGGAACTTCTAAAGGTGGTATATTACTTGCTATACGTCATGACTTAAATATTCCTGTGCGCTTTATTGGATTAGGTGAAGGAATAGATGATTTAAAAGAATTTGATATTAATCAATATCTTCATGGTTTATGTATTGGAGAATAATTCATGAAGAAGCAAGATAAATTTATTAATATCAATTTATTACTTGATACTTATGGTTCTTTGTTAACAAAGAAACAATTAGATATTATGAAAGATAAATATCGTTATGATTTATCTTTACAAGAAATAAGTGAACATTATTCTATATCTAGATCTGCGGCGTTAGATGCTATTAAAATTGCGACCAATAAATTAAATGAATATGAGAAAAAACTTAATTTAATTAAGAAAAAGAATGAAGTTCTTAATATAATTAAAGATAAGAAAATTAAAGATAAAGTAAAAGAGATATTATAACTATGGCCTTTGAATCGTTAACAGATAAATTTAAGAGTATATTCAAAAAGTTAAAAGGTGAATCTTATTTAACTGAAAAGAATATGGACGAAATGCTTAAAAGCATTCGTCTTGCTTTATTAGACGCTGACGTTAACTATAAAGTTGTTAAAGAATTTGTTAATAGTGTTAAAGAAAAAGCTGTTGGTCAAGAAGTCTTTAAGAAAGTTAATCCATCACAAATGATTACGAAAATTGTTCATGATGAGATTGAGAAATTATTAGGCAGTGATGATAGTGAAATTAAATATCCAACATCTCGTCCAATCGTAATTATGTTATGTGGTTTACAAGGTACAGGTAAAACGACAACCGCTGGTAAACTTGCAAAATATCTACAAGAAAAATTAAATAAGAAAACAATATTAGCAGCATGCGATATTTATCGTCCAGCCGCTATTGATCAATTAGAGCAAATTGCTAAACAAGTTAACGCCACTTTCTTTTCTTTAGGAAAAGAGAATCCTGTAACAATCGCGAAACAAGCAAAAGAAAAAGCTTTTAATGAACATTATGATGCAGTGATTTTAGATACTGCTGGACGTTTACAAATTGATGAACAATTAATGGAAGAATTATTGAATATTAAAAAAGAAGTTACTCCAGATGAAATACTTTTATTAGTTGATGCTGCTTCTGGTCAAGATTCCATTAACGTGGCGTTAGAATTTAATAATAAATTAGGATTAACTGGATGCATCATGTCGAAGTTAGATGGTGATGCTCGTGGTGGTGCTTCTTTAAGTATTAGACACTTAACTAATGTTCCAATTAAGTTCGCTGGTGTTGGTGAAAAGTTAACTGATTTAGATGCTTTCCATCCTGATAGAATGGCTGATCGTATCTTAGGAATGGGCGATATAGTTTCTTTAGTTGAGAAAGTTCAAGATGAAATTGATGAAGATGAAATGAAGAAAGAAGCCGATAAGATGATGACTGGTGAATTTACTTTAGATGATATGCTTGCGCAAATGAAGAAAGTAAAACGTCTAGGATCTTTATCAGGTATCTTAAAAATGATTCCTGGAATGCCTTCTATTTCTGATGAACAAAAAGAAAGAGCAGAGCAAGAAATGAAAAACTTTGAAGTCATTATTAATTCAATGACTAAAGAAGAAAGACAAAATCCCTCTATCCTTAAAAATTCAAGAAAAATAAGAATCGCAAAAGGTTCAGGCAAAACTAGTTACGATATAAATAAAGTAATTAAGAAGTATGAACAAATGAAAGAAATGACCAAGAAATTAAAACAATATCGCAAGAGCGGTGGGAAAGGTTTACCACCAGGCTTTAATTTTCCTGGCATGAAATAAAAATAGAGTATAATAATACACGCTAGGGGTATCGTACAAAGGTAGTACTTCGGTCTCCAAAACCGCCAATGTGGGTTCGATTCCTACTACCCCTGCCAAAATTAAAATTTTATGCTCCGCAAAAATAATTTGTGGAGCATTTTTATTTATAATAAAAACATTAAATAAATGCTATAATTTAAGAAATAAATGTCTTTATAAATAAGGAGATATTATGAAGAAATATGTATTAGCGATTGATCAAGGTACAACTAGTAGTTGTGCAATTCTTTTCGATAAGAAAGGAAAACCTGTTTGTCTGGCAAGACGAGGAATAAAAACTTTTTATCCTAAACCAGGATGGGTTGAAGAATCCGCTAAAGATATTTGGATTTCTGTTTTAGAAGCTATTACTGAAGTATTAGAAGATAGCAATGTTAATCCTAATGAGATTGATTCTATTGGAATTACTAATCAAAGAGAAACTACTGTTATCTGGGATAAGAAAACAGGACAACCAGTTTATAACGCGATTATATGGCAATCTCGTCAATCAAATTATTTATGTGAACAAAGACAATCAAAAAAAGATTTTATATTTAAAAGAACAGGATTATTAATTAATCCATATTTCTCCGCTAGTAAGATTAGATTTATTTTAGATCATATTCCTAATGGTCAAAAAAGAGCGGAGAAAGGAGAATTATTATTTGGAAATATTGAGTCTTGGTTAATTTTCAAATTAACCGAAGGACGTGTCCATGCTACAGATGTTACTAATGCATCAAGAACCATGTTACTTAATATTAAAGATTGTAAATGGGATAAAGAATTATTAAAGATTTGGAATATTCCAATGTGCATATTACCAGAGGTACATTCTTCATCATCTAAATTTGGATATGCCACAGCATTATCATGCAAAGTAAATATTCCAATTTGTGGAGCGATTGGTGATCAACAAAGCGCATTATTTGGTCAAACATGTTTCTCAAAAGGTGAATCGAAAAATACATATGGTACAGGTTGCTTTATGTTAATGAACATTGGCGATAAACCAATGTTATCTAAAAATGGTTTATTAACAACGGTGGCTTGGAAAATAAATAATAAAGTAACATATGCTCTAGAGGCTAGTGTATTTATGGGTGGCGCTACTATCCAATGGTTAAGAGATGGATTACAAGTTATTAAGAGTGCTAGAGATAGTGAAAGATATGCCTTAAAAGTTAAAGACACCGAAGGTGTATATTTAGTTCCAGCATTTGTTGGATTAGGCACGCCATATTGGGATAATGATGTTCGTGGAGCATTCTTTGGACTAACTAGAGGTACAAATAAATTTCATATTTGTCGTGCAGCATTAGAAGGCATTGCTTATCAAATTTCTGATTCATTAAAAGTCATGCAAAGTGAAACGAGAATTAAATTAAAATCATTAAAAGTTGATGGTGGTGCAAGTGCGAATAGATTCTTAATGCAATTCCAAAGTGATATTTTAGGAGTTGATGTTAAATTACCTGTATGCGTTGAAACAACAGCTTTAGGAGCAGCCTATATGTCTGGATTATCAACAGGATTCTTTAAGGATTTAAAAACAATATCTAAGAATCATAAATATCAACACATCTATAAACCAAAAATGAAAAAGGCAGATGTTGATAAGAAACTTAAAGGTTGGGATACCGCAGTTAAAGCAGCTAGAACTTTTAAAATATAATTAAAAAAATAATTAACTCCTCGAAGTATAAAATTCGAGGAGTTTTTATTTTAAATAAAATAAATATTTTAATTATTGTGATAAAATAGTTAAGAATAAAAAGAGGATTAACTTATGAATGAAATGTATAAACCACTATTCACTCCTTGGAAAATTAGAAATCTAGAAATTAAAAATAGAATAGTTCTTACCTCAATGGGTGGAACATCAATTTTTGGTTGGATGGAACCTTGTCACTTTGATAAAGAAGCTGCGAACTTCTTATTAGAAAAGGCAAAAAATAATGTTGGATTAGTACTTCCAGGTATTGCTCCAATTCAAGATCCAATCTTAAATAGATACTTATATTCAAATAAGAGAATGTTTAAGAAATTAAAAGTATTTATGGATGAATTCCATAAGACTGGAGCAAAGATGTTTGTTCAATTAACTGCAGGATTTGGTAGATCTATGGCGGTTAATGAAGTAATGGAAAAGATTTATAAAAACAAATTTTTAAATTTAGTTGCTAAACCTATTTTAAATGTTGATAGATTATGTAAGGCTCCAAGTGATTTACCTAATAGATGGTCTGATAAAGTTCCATCAAAACCATTTACAGTTAAAGAAATTAAAAAGATGGTTAATGCATTTGCTAAGACTGCAAAACTTTGTAAAGATGCTGGAGTTGATGGAGTAGAAATTCACGCTGTTCATGAAGGATATTTACTTGATCAATTCACATTACCATATTGCAATCATCGTAGTGATGATTATGGTGGATCATTTGAAAATAGATATCGTTTCCCAGTTGAAATAGTTCGTGCTATTAAACATGTATGTGGAGAAGATTATCCAGTTTCATTACGTTATTCTGTTGTATCTAAGACTAAAGGATTTAGAGCTGGTGCAATGCCAAATGAAGAGTTCCGTGAAGTTGGACGTAGCATGGAAGAAAGCGAGAAAGCCGCTAAGTATTTACAAGATGCCGGTTATGATATGTTAAATGCTGATAATGGTACTTATGATGCTTGGTATTGGGCACATCCTCCAATGTATATGCCACAAAACTGTAACTTAAATGATGTTGCACATATTCGTCAATTTGTTGATATTCCTGTTGTATGTGCAGGTCGTATGGAACCTGATGTTGCAGCGAACGCTATTAAAGAAGGAAAGATTGATGCGATGGGTGTTGCTCGTCAATTCTTATCAGATCCAGAATGGGTTACTAAATTAATGAATGATAATATCAACGATATTCGTCCATGTATTTGTTGTCATAATGGTTGCTTTAATATGTGCCACTATGAAGGTGTTCCAAATATTCAAGATATGCAAGACACAATGCATATGGCTAGATGCGCAATTAACCCAATAACAATGCAAACTAAAAAATATAAGATTGTTAAAGCTAAACAATCTAAAAATATTGCAATTATTGGAGCTGGTATTGCTGGATTAGAAGCAGCTCTAGTATTAGCGAAAAGAGGACACAATGTCACTATATATGAAAAGAGTGATAAAGTTGGTGGAGTCTTCATCGCTGCTTCTGTTTTCTCTTTTAAAGAGAAAGATAGAGCCTTGTTAGAGTGGTATAAAAAACAAATTGCTAATGAAAAGAATATTAAGATTGAATTTAATAAAGAGATTAAATCTTTAAGTGAGATTCAAGCTGATGAATATATCGTTGCTACTGGATCAACTCCAAGAAAGTTAGATATTCCTGGTAGTGATAAATTTATTGATGCTTGTACATATTTATTAAATCAAACTAATGTTGGAGATAACGTCACAATTATTGGTGGTGGTCTTACGGGATGTGAAATTGCTTATGAATTACATTTACAAGGTAGACATCCAACTATAGTTGAAGCTAAAAATGATTTAATTGCTGTTAAGGGTGTTTGTTTAGCGAACTCTTCTTACTTACGTGATTATTTCAAATTACATGATGTTCCTGTTTATTTAAATTCCACTGTTAAAGAATATAAAGATGGTGAAGTCGTTATTAAATATAAAGACGATGAATTTAAAGTTAAGACTGATAATGTTGTAGTTTCTATTGGTTATAATTCTTATAAATTAGTAGAAAAAGAAAAACATGTTCATATTATTGGAGATGCAAATAAAGTTGGTAACTTACGTACCGCTATTTGGGGCGCGTGGGATGTTGCAATGAAATTATAATGAATAAAAAAGAACAAATATTTTCACATATTTTATTCTTCTTTGGACTTATTTTGTTAGTCTTTGCTTGTGCGGCTTTGATTTATCAAATTATTCATACTTCAACTTATGATTGGTCTACAGTTGAACCTAGTGAATATAAAGCAACTAGAAACTATTTAATTGTCGAATTCTTTACTATTGCTTTTAAATTAGTAGTGTCTTCTTATGCGATATATTGTTCTAAACATCTTGATGAAGCTTTAAATCCGTTATTTACATTTACTTGTTTATATTTAGTATTTGTTGTTCTTCAATCAATATTATTCTTCTCTAATGGGGGAACAGATTTAGGAACGGTAGTTACAATTAATGCTTCAATAGATATTATTGTTAGCGTGTTATTTTTTGGAATAACATTCTTTTTAAAACTTGATGATTGGAAGAGTGAAGAGGAGTAAAGAAAATGAGAAAAGGTATTTGTTCTAAGTGTAATGAGTTAATAGAAGTTGATGAAACTGTTAATCCATATTTTTGTCCTAAATGTCATGCGCAAGTAAATTCAATTGACTGCATTAAAACATTTAATCGCACGGTAAATTCTTTAAAAAGAAAAGGTGAAATTGCTTTTGCAGGTTCAACAGATTATCCAAAAGCTTATGAAGCTTATTCTAACTTACTTAAGTTAGCGGATGATGTTTTAGTAGTATTAACTTCAACTGCGATATCACGTTTATATTGTTCGGACTTACATCATATTTATATTCGTGAAGCGACGAATATTTTAGTTAATGGATCAAGTAAAGTAGAAATAAATAATAATAACGCGAAAACACTTTCAGAATTCTTAAAGAAATTTAGAGAAGATTGTTCATTAATATTAACTGCTTTTTCAGCATATAAAACTCAATCTAAATACGCTCTTAATTTATATCATCAAGCTTTAGAAGAATATATTTATTTCTTAAATTATTATCTTGATATTTATAATGCGATGGATAAATTAAATAAATTATTTGTTGAAGGTCCAGATGTTATAAAAGAAGAGATAAAAAAAGCTCAAGAGAAATTAAAAGAAAAAGTAGGTGTTAGTAATTCTAGCGAAGCTAAACATGACTTCTTAGATATGAATAATAAAGTTACAACAAATATATTCCCAGATAAAAAGAAGATTTTTACGATACGTATGATTTTATATGGCACAATGGGTTTAGGATTTATTCTTTCGATAATTGGTTTAATACTTTTATCGACAAACGATAACAAAACTGTTTCAGGTATTGTATTAGGCATTGGTTTAGTAATGTTTGTTGCTAGCTATTTTATCGGCCACAATTTAAAATCAAAAAACTATAATTTAAATTATTGAATATAACCACGAATCTTTAGCATTGTAATTAATTTCTTACACGCTAAAGCACGATGAGATATTTCGTTTTTAACTTTTTTATCTAAGTTATGAAACGAAATATTTTTTTCTTTAGAAATAAATATTGGATCGTATTCAAAACTTATCTCATCATTATATCTTTCAGATATTTTTCCTTCAGCGATTCCTTCAAATATTAATGGTTCTTTATTTATATTTGCTAAAGCAATGACACAATGAAATTCGGCTGTATGATCTTTACCTTCTAATTTTTTAACTATACTTCTATTTGCTTCTATTTGATTACCACATTCTTTAGCAAATCGTGCTGTGCGTATTCCTGGAAATCCATTTAAAGCTTTTAAACATAATCCAGAGTCATCTGCTAAGACAGGAAACTTAACTAACTTAGCAGCGGCTTTAGCTTTAATAATTGCGTTTTCTTCAAATGTTTTACCATTCTCTTCTACTTCTGGCAAAGATAAATTTAAGTCTTTAAAAGAATATAGAGTGATTCCGTGTTTAGATAATATCGCTCGATATTCATCAACTTTATGTTGATTAGTGGAGGCTATAACAATTTCAAAATTCATACATTAAATGTTATACTAATTAATAATTATGATAAAGAAAAACAAAATCATTGGCGCTGTTGGTTTAGGCAGTTTAATTTCTTTATTTGCTATTTTATATGTGACTATTCCTCATTTTATTAATGACGATAAAATAAGAAACAGAAATTATAATCCTGCACATCTTAAAGAATGTAAAAGCGAAATTATAAATAAAGAGATTTCAAATTATTCAATAGAGTTTGAAAATAGCAAAAAATATATTTTTACTCGGGTATATACAAATCAAAATTCTAATATTAGAATTAATGGTTATCATGATAGTAAACTTTTGGAAACATCATTAATGAAAAAAGAAAATAATGAATGCTACAATTTTACTTTTAATTGGGATTACTACAACATTAATAACATTTCTTTATCTATGGATAAAACTATTTTAGTAAATAAAGTAGTTGTTTATTATATAAATTAATTATGGCACTTGTTGGAACTCCGATTTTTATCATTGCTATTGTTCTACTAATTGGGATTACAATTGGATTAGTTTTTTTGACTAGGAACAAAAGCAAAGAATGGAATTATAAATTTATTTTGATATTAATGTTTGCAAACTTTGCTCTTCATTTTATTAAGTTAGCAATTCCATTTAATTACTATGCTTATGATTTACCAATAAGTGTTAAAATGATTGGATTTTATAATATATGTGCTGTTAGTGTTCTTTTATTTCCTTGGTTATTTTTATTTAATAATAAATACTTAAATGACTATATTTCAATAATAGGGATAATTAGTGGATTTTTAGCGTTTATTATTATAATGGCTCCGGATAGAAGAAACGGAGTGAGCGTAGGTTATTATCTTGCTGTTATTCAATATTATTTGTGTCACGGAACTTTCTTTGTTTGTGGTGTTCTTATGATAAGCAATAAATTAGTTAAAATATCTTATAAAAGAATATTTCCGACTGTAGTTGTTGGTTTATTAGCTGTATTAACAGTTATCTATGTTAATATGGTCGTTTTAAAAGCAACAGGTTTTGTAAAATTTCCAAATAATGAATTCTCTCGTAATTTTATGAATAGCGGCTATGCTTTTGGTATTCCGCAAGATATGTTTAATACACCAGTAAAAATATTAGATAAACTAGTACCATCATTTTTTAAATTCACGACTTCGACAGGTGATTTTGGTTATATTCCAGTTATATGGGTTTTATTTCCATTAATAATATTTGGTTTTGTTTTAATGTTAATATTTATGATTTTTGATCGTAAACAAGTGAAAAAGGATTTCGAATATATAAAAAACAATTTAAACACGAATCTAAATAATTAAATTCTAAAAGTTGTACATTTCGAAATTTAATTTTATTTAAATGTTAAACAAAGAGCAAACAATGATAAATCATCAATGTTTTCTTTAGCGGTTTCAATTTCATAATTCTTTATTAGATTATTTTCTTCATAAATATAACCTAGGGTAGATCCATTATTAAATAATGTATATTTAATGGAGTTACCTTCTTTAGAGATACTAAAAGTAGCGTGTCTAGTTTCAAAGTATTTTGCTAATGATAAACCATTAACTTTCATTCTTAATTCGTCTTTCGAATTATTAAAACTAGATTTTTTAAGATTTACGATTGTCGTTTGCTTTGTTGTAGAATCAATTAATTGATAAGTAGCGCTTGATGTAAACCCTTTTTTAATTCTCTTTGTGTAGAAAACTACTTTTCCATTACTATCAGTAACTTCATAGTTATTTAAATCACTTACTTGACGTTTGAAAGTATATGATTCAACAGTCTCGGCTCTTAAAGGAGCGTATTCAAACATGAAGCTTGGAGTGTAATCTAAATTTAATTGACTATTATTTTGTAATAATTGTTTCTTTGCGGATGTTCCTTTAACTACTTCAGAAATTAATTTTGCACTGGCTAAAGCCATTATGATACTGCCTGTAACAACAAAAGGTACTGTTGTCATTTTATAAGTTACATCCATTGTAAATTCATTAGGAAAAGCAGGATTATACTTGATATTAACTTTATCTCCTTTTTTATAAGTACTTATGTATACGTCGCCTTTACCTGTAATCATTCCTTCTGATTCAACATAATATTCAACGATTGGTTGTTTTGATTTTGACGTTGTTTCAAAGTCTATAATAGTTCCGGTAGTTATAATCCAGTTATCCATTCTTCTTGAGAATATTCTTGGAAGAACAATAAAACCAATACCAAATGTAAATAGAATTATTGTGGTTAAAACAGTTTTAAATGATATTGTGTGAATTTTATTTGTTTTCATATATAACTTGCTTTAAATAAAAAATGGAGCAGGTGACGGGAATCGAACCCGCGTAATCAGCTTGGAAGGCTGATGTTCTACCATTGAACTACACCTGCAGCGGTTAATATAATAACACAATTTTATTAAACTGTACCAAATACTAAATAGAAACTTATAAATATTATAAGAATATGTAATGGATAATAGAAATAAAAGCTATACTGAATAGCCTTAGAATTATATCCTTTTTTACCATTATAAAAGACGATAGGGATGATCGCTAATAATGCATAACTTTGTCTACTTATACTATATATATCTAGTTTAGGATTGATTAAAGTTAATAAAAAAATAAATAAAGTTAAGAAGACAATTAATCCACACCATAAGATGTTAGTAAAACTACGATAATATGGATATTGTCTTAGCTCTTCTAATGTTCTATTTTCGTTTGTAATTGCCTTAACTCTATGATCTGTAATTTGATAAGCATAGTAACATCCAATGCATAATAAGAATCCATATAAAGAGTATTGAGCAATTAAATATGGAGGATAGAAAACTAAGTATTGATTGTTATTAAAATTAGCATATATTTCACTTGCAGTAGATAAAAAGATAATTGCTAAAGGGACTAAAAATAAAAATCTTTTATTGTCTTCTTTTTCATAAAAATAAATAAATGCTGCGGAGCATAATAACGTTAAGAAGATATTTCCGCCTAAAGTGTTTCCAACAGTATATTGCATTATTATTTCAGTAATAAATGCAATCATGGCCATTAATCCAATACGTGCCATATAATGTTGTTTATCTTTTGTATAACGCATTGCTTCTGCAAAGCAGATAGCAATTAAAGGCATAGCGAATCTTCCTAGTATTCTAAAAATATCAGCAGTTAATCCTGGAACATGTCTTTGCATTAAAACACCAATATGATCAAAAGTCATTGAAACAATAGCAATTATTTTTAATGTTAAAGAATTAATAAATTGGTATTTAGGTGTTTGCATTATAAAGCGAGAACAATAATAAAGCTTAATAAATTATTAAGAATATGAATATATAATGAACCAGATATTCCAGTGTATTCATAACTAATAGCAAGTATTAAAGATGGAATTATATATAAAGGTATATTAAGGGCTTCGTTAGCCATTAATTTAGGATCTTCAATAAGAGCAGGTAAGAAATGCATTAAAGCAAATACTAAGACTGTAACGATATAAGCTAAATATCTGTTTCTCTTTCTTAAGAAAGAAAATAAACCAACACGATAAGCAAATTCTTCTACTATAGGTGCGAATATGACAACAATAAAGAATGATAAGGCTGGGAGAGACTTAACCATCTTAGTTACAGAACTTTGATTAGCGCTATCTTTAATTTCAATTCCACAAGCTTTTAATGTATATGTGTATCCATATGAGAAAGCAATAATTAAAGCTAATCCAATAGCGACAAATATCCATGTATAAAGTTTTAAAGTTTGTGATTTTGTCTTGTTTAAAGTGAATTTAGTGTCATGAGAAAGGACACAGAAAATTAATGCGCAACAAATGATATAAGATAATAAATTCACTAATGCATTAACTAATTCTTTGTTATCTTTAATTGGAAAATTAATTAATCCAGTATAAATAAAAAATCCAACGATTGTTAATCCTAATATTCCGATAACTAAAAACATTAATTCTTTATAATCACTAAAGAATGACATATTTAAGAATTTTTTAGGAATAAAATTTGTATTTCTTTCTTCTCCGCAATATGGGCATCTATCAATGTATGCATCAATATTATTTTTACATGCAGAACATGTTGCACGTTTCTTTTTAAAGTGTCTTGCAAAGAGCGATTCTTTCTTTTCTTCAATATTTTTCATGTAAAAGATTATACAATAAAAGGGTGTTAGTTCCTATAAAAAAGAATATTTATGAATTGATTGAAATGAAATCGCGATTCATTGCGATTACATTTCCTTTTAATAATGTTGAAGATTTAAAAAAGTTCTTAAATGAAGTGAAAGAAGAATTTAATGGAGCATCACATTATTTGTACGCTTATTCAACTAAAGGAAAAATGAAATGCGACAATAATGGTGAACCGGGAAATATTTCTAAAAGAATATTAGATTTATTTTCTTTGATGCATATAGATGATGTATTAGTAATTGTTGTTCGTTATTTTGGCGGAGTTAAATTAGGAGCATCTAACTTATTAAGAACTTATGTTAGCTGTGCTAATGAATGTTTAAAATCTACTTTGAAAGGTCATAAAGAAGAGATGTTTTTATACATTATAAAATGTGATTATCCAGAATTTAATAAAATAAAAAGAGCGGGTTATAAAATTGAAAAAGTAGATTATTTTGATAAAATAAATTTACAAATTATTTCGAAAATTGATATATTAAATAATCTAAAAGAATTTAAAAATATTGAAGTAGTTTGTAAAAAGGTTAATAGAGTAAATTATGAGTAATTTAAAAGAAAGAAGAGAAAAATTATTTAAAGACATTCCTGAAAATTCTTTAATTATTTTATATTCTGGTAATTCTATCAAACGCAGTGCTGACAGCACTTATGATTTTGTGGTAAATCGTAATTTTTATTACGCTACCCATATTTCTCAAGAAAACACATTTTTAATTATTTATAAAAGCAATATCACTCAAGAATTTTTATTTATAGATGAATATTCTGAATATAAAGAAAAATGGTTCGGAAAGAAAATTACTTCTGAATATGCTAAAGAAGTTTCAGATATAAATACTATTTATATTAATAAGGATATAGGTAGTGTACTAGATCGTTTATTATCAAATAACATTAAAAACATTTATGTTGATAATGAAGTAACTTTACCTATTGATGTCACTGATAAATTATCTCCATATTCATTAAAAGATATTTTCCCAACATTCGTTAATGCCCGAATGATTAAAGAGATAGAAGAAATTGAAGAAATAAAGAAAGCAATTCATGTTACTCATCTAGGTATAAATAGAATTATTAAAGAATTAAAAAAAGCGAAGAAAGAATATGAAATATTCAATGCTTTTAATAATGAAATAATGAATAATGGAACACATGAAATAGGCTTCCCAAGCATAATAGCTAGTGGAGTTAATGCATGTATTTTACATTACCCAACTCCATATGATGATATTCATAAAGATGATTTAATCCTTTGCGATGTTGGCGCAGCATATAACCATTATTCTGCTGATATTACAAGAACTCTTCCTATATCTGGAAAGTTTAATGAATTGCAAAAAAAGATTTATGAAATTGTTTTAGGATGCAATAAAGCTGTTATTGATTTTATTTCTCCTGATAAGACTTTAAAAGAACTACAAGACTTTGCTAAAAATTATCTAGCTAACGAATGTTTAGCTAAAGGATTAATTTCCAATCTAGAAGAAATCGAAAAATACTATTATCATGGTGTATCTCATCATTTAGGATTAGACACTCATGATATTTGCGATCGCGAAGCTAAATTAAAACCTGGAATGGTTTTGACAGTTGAACCTGGTTTATATTTTAAAGAACATAAAATAGGTGTTCGTATTGAAGATGATGTCTTAGTAACAAACACAGGTTCTGAGTGCTTATCAAAAGAAATTAAAAAAGAAGTAAAAGATATCGAAAAATTATTTATTCAAAGCAAGAGTCACCAATAAATTCTTTTATTAAAGAATTACATGGAACATATTTATCTGATAAACCACGTATAAATTTCAACATACGAATCAATCTTTCGTTAATTTCATATAAAGGTTCATTTTTATCGATTTTTTCAAGTTGCGGTAAAATCTTATTTTTCAAAATATTTAATTCATAATACAAAAATGAATTGAAAACATAATCCGCGTTTTCGATACCTTGATAAATCCATCTGAATTCACCATTTCTAACGCTAGGCCACATTTTAATTGTTCTTAATGGAGGGATGTTTCTAAATTTATTATCTCTAGTAATTCTTCTAAGTAGTCTAAAATCAGTTAGTGATAAAGGATTTTCATTATCAATATTAATTTGAATTTGTGGCGATATATAAATTTTAAATTTATTTTCTTTTTTAACTTTATAAGTTAATTTCTCATTTAGAGCATGAATGCCTTCAATAATAACTATTTGTTTGTTATTACTGATTTTAACTTTTGTAAATTTATTCGTACTTGGATTTGAAAAATTATATATAGGTACTTTAATTTCTTTTCCTTTAACAACATCTTCTAAATGTTTATTTAATAAAGGTAGTTTTAAAGCTTCTAAACATTCAAAGTCATAGTCACCTTTATTATCTTTAGGAATTTCGTTTATTGGTTTGTAATAGTTATCTAAAGATATCATTATTGGATGAATTCCACGTGATAGCAATTCAATTCTTAATCGGTTCGCAAATGTTGTTTTGCCTGAGCTAGATGGTCCGGCAACACAAATAAGCTTTAACTTATTTATATTCTTTTCAATTTTGTCACCAAGTTCGCATAACATACGTGAATGTCTTGCTTCGCATTCATTAATAAAATCGATGGATCTTTTTTTAGTTAGTGTTTTTTTGTTTATTTGAACAATGCTTTCGCATTCCATTTCTTTAGCCCAGATTGCGGAATCATTTAAAGCCTTTTTATATATTGGAGCATTTTCAAATTTAGGAATATTACCGAAATTCTCTGCTCGAGGATATTGAATAAAAAATCCAGGATTATCTAATATTAATTTATAAGATTTTATATATCCTGTTGAATAGGCCATATAGCCATAAAAATAATTATAATAATTATTAACTTTATAAAAATGTGTAGATTTTTCCGGACGATATTGAAGTAATTCTAACTTATCATTAAATCCTAATTTTTTATAAAAAGATTTAGCTATTTTGTTTTTTACTTTGAGTCTTTCAAATATATAATCCTGCTTAATAATCTTTTCCATTTCGTTTTGAACTTTATTAATCATCTCTTTAGTAATAACTGTTCCATTTATATCTTCAGCGTAAAAGCAACGAGAAATAGAATATGTAATTTTTAATTTAATCTTTGGATATAGATTATAAAATGCCATACATATTAAATAATTTAACGAACGTGTATAAACATTAGTTGCATCTAAATCTTTAATGGTAAATAGTTTAATTTTTGAATTTGATGTAATTAAATAATTTAATTCTTTTATATATCCATTTACTCTTGCGCAAATATATTTATGAGAACTATCTTTAATAAGATCTTTTAAAATTGCAGGTTGAGAAATTCTTATGTCTTTTCCATCAAGATTTATTTTAATCATCTTATTTCTTATTATAATATAAGCAGTAACGTTTACTATATTAAATATCGATATGCACTTACAAGATTTACTTAAAAAAGAACAGATTAAAATTGATTTTTCTAAATCATTTGAATATAAATACATTAAAGAAAATTCTTTAAAATATAAAAATATATTAACTTTATATAATATTAAAAAGAATAGTAGATACGGTCTTATATTAAATTCGATAATTTTAAGATCGTTAGTTAATAAAACAATAATTGAACAAGAAACAAGTAAGTATCTTTCTTTATCAATCAAAGAAAAGAATTATGTTGATAAACTATTTATCAGCGAAAAGATTAAAAGTTGTATCAAAGATAACAATCTTCCATATATGACTATTGAAGATAAATTTATTTATGTTCCAATATTTTCATATTCTGTTAATAACATTTATAGTCTTGAGCAATATAAAATATTCGATCGTCCAAATGATGATTTATTAACTAAATACAAATCATTTTTAATTGATTTGTTCGAACAATATAACTTTACTTTATTTGATTCTAGTTTTACTAGATTAATAAAAATATCTGAAAAAAATAACTGCGCAGCTTTCTATCATGAAGAATTTAAAACAGTATTTTTTATTAATAGCCAAGGGCGTTTAGATTATGAGTTATGTTTGTTTGATAAACATTTAGAAAACCCAAATTTCAATAATGTAAAAGATAGATTATCAGAAGTTTGTGAAGCGTATTTTACTAATAATAAAAATAATTTTATCGAAGCATTATTATCTAATAAATTAATAAGCGATAAAGTAATTAAAATTTATAACAAGAAGAATAGAGTATGAAATTTTTTACAGTAAATTTAGGTTGTAAAGTTAACGCATATGAATCTCGTGTCGTCTCTTATTTATTAACTAAAGAAGGTTATAAATTAGGTGATAAAAATCATTTCGACATTGTTTTAATTAATACATGTACGGTTACGCATGTTGCTTCGCAAAAATCTAAACAACAAATACGTAAATATCGTAAGTTAAATCCTAAAGCAATAGTTGTTGTTATGGGATGCTATGCTAATAATCACGCTAAAGAATTAGTCAAAGAGTGTGGAGCGAATATTGTTGTAGGAATTTCTCATAGAAAAGATATTCCTCACCTAATTAAAAATTATATTAAAACAAAGAAACCTCAAATTTTAGTTGATGATTCATTATCTTATTTAAGAAATAAAATTAAATACGAAGAATTAGGAATTGATCAATGTTTGTTATCTACTCGTCAATATGTAAAGATTTCTGATGGATGTAATAATTTCTGTAGCTATTGCATTATTCCAATGATAAGAGGAAGACTTAGAAGTAGAAATAAAAAGGATATTCTTAATGAAATTAAATTATTAGTAAAGCAAGGCTATAAAGAAATTGTTTTAACTGGAATTGATACTTCTAGTTATGGCAAAGACATGAAGAATTATTCTTTCTCTGATTTACTAGAAGAAATCCTAATTAATAATCCAAAATTATTTCGTTTAAGAATTTCAAGTATTGAGATTTCTGAGATAGATAAAAAGTTTTTAAATCTTTTAAAGAAATATAAAAATATCGCTAATCACTTACATATACCTTTACAGTCAGGATGCGATTCAACTTTAAGAAGAATGAATAGAAAATATCTCACTAAAGATTATTTAAACAAAATAAACCAAATCAGAAAAGTTAGAAATGACATTGCAATTACAACCGATGTTATAGTTGGATTCCCAGGCGAAACAGAAAAGGAATTTAATTCAACATATAACTTTATTAAAAAAGTTAATTTCTATCAAATGCATGTATTTCCTTTTTCTCCTAGAAAAGGCACAGCGGCGTATCATTTAAAGGATATTAATCCAAAAATTAAAAAGGAAAGAGTTAATAAATTATTAACATTAAGAAACAACTTAGAAAATAAATACAAGAATAAATTTATTGGAAAAAAATTAGAAGTTTTATTTGAATCTAATGGTAGTGGACTCACTTCAAATTATTTAAAAATTAAAGGTAACTTTAAGCCAAACGAAATTAAGAAAATAACTATTAAAAAATCTAATCTAGATTAAATAGTTAAAAAAACTATTTTATTTTTGAATTTTATATATATAATATAACTCGTTAGTCAAAGGAGATTTTTATGGCAGTCCCACAAAGAAGAACAAGTAAAACTCGCAAAAGAATGAGACGTACTCATTTTAAATTAAATGCTAAAGGTTTAGTAGTTTGTAAACACTGCGGTGAAATGATTAGATCACACGTTGTGTGTCCACATTGCGGTTACTATGATGGTAAACCAGTGAATGCTAAAAAAGAAGCTAAACAAGTCGTTGCTGAAAATAAAAAAGCAGCAAAAAAGAAAGAAAAGAAAGCTAAGGAAGAAAGCAAATAATGGAATTAAATAAGTACATTGATCACACTTGTTTAAAGCCAAACGCCTTAGACAAAGATATTGAAAAATTATGCAACGAAGCAATTCAATATCGTTTCAAAAGTGTTTGCGTTAATCCAGGCTATGTCAAATTAGCCCGCAATTTACTTAAAAACAGTGAAATATTAACATGTACAGTAATCGGATTCCCTTTAGGTGCGACAACTACAAAAGCTAAAGTTGAAGAAACTTTATCTGCTTTAAAAGATGGCGCGGATGAGATTGATATGGTTATCAATATTTCTCGTGCTAAAGAACACGATTATAAATATATTGAAAACGAAATTAGATTAGTAAGACAAGCTTGTAAAGGACATACATTAAAAGTAATTCTTGAAACTTGTTTATTAACTGATGAAGAAATTGTTGCTACCTCACTTGCTAGTAAAGCAGCAGGTGCTGATTTTGTAAAAACATCAACAGGTTTTTCAGTTTCTGGTGCAAACACAAGAGTTGTAACCTTAATGAAACAAACTGTTGGAAATGAAATGGGTGTTAAAGCAAGTGGTGGAATTCATTCATTCCAAGAAGCAATGGCAATGATTACAGCAGGTGCTACTAGAATAGGTGCTAGTTGCGGTGTTGCAATCATGAAATCCTTAAATAAATAATTTGAATATAAAATAATATAAAAATTGTATGCGCGAGCATACTTTTTTTATTAGATTTTATCGGATATTTATATAATTTATATAAAAAAATAATCATTTATCTTAAAATTTGCTATAATTTTTGCCGTATGAAAAATGTTGCCTTCGACAATAAAAAATACTTGCAGATTCAAAGACAAGCAATTGAAAAGAGAATAGCAAGCTTTGGCAACAAACTTTATCTAGAATTCGGCGGTAAACTTTTTGACGATTATCATGCATCAAGAGTTTTACCTGGTTTTGAACCTGATGCTAAATTAAAAATGTTATTAGGTTTAAAAGATAAAGTTGAAATTATTATTGTTGTTAATAGTGATGACATTATTTCTAATAAGGCTCGTAATGACTCAGGTATTTCTTATCAAGATGAGACTAAGAGATTAATAGATGCGTTTAGAGATATTAAACTTTACGTTTCTAGTGTTGTCTTTAGTTTTTATAAAGAAAATTATCAATTAAATAATTTCATTCATTTTTTAACCACTAAGAAAATTAATGTTTATAAACATTATGAAATTAATGGTTATCCAAATAACGTTGAATTAATTACAAGTGAACAAGGATTTGGTAAAAATGAATTTGTTAGAACAACTCGTCCTTTAGTAGTTGTTACTGCACCTGGTCCAGGAAGCGGTAAAATGGCAACTTGTTTATCTCAGCTATATCACGAAAATAAAAATGGCGTTCATGCTGGATATGCTAAATTTGAAACATTCCCAGTTTGGAATCTTCCATTAAAACATCCAGTTAATTTAGCATACGAAGCTGCAACTGTTGATCTTGATGATGTTAATTTGCTTGATCCATATCACTATACAGAATATAAAGCTATGGCAGTAAGTTATAACCGCGATGTTAATAGCTTCCCATTATTACATTCAATCTTTAAAAATATTTATGGTAAGTCACCATATAAATCTCCAACCGATATGGGCGTTAACATGGTTGGATTTGCAATTAAAAATAAAAAAGCTGCAATAGAAGCAAGTAATAATGAAATTATTAGAAGATATTATCAAACAATAAAAAATTGTTTCTTAGGTAAATATCCAGATGCAACAAGCGAAAAAGCTAAGATGCTCTTAACTGAAGCTGGATTAACTGTTAATGATCGCAAATGTGTTCAACCATGTTTAGATAAAGCAGCAAAAACTGATGTTCCATGCATGGCAATAGAAGTAGGAAAGAAAGTAATTACTGGTAAACGATCACAATTATTAGGTGCACCAGCAGCATTACTTTTAAATACTTTAAAACATTTCGCTAAACTTGATGATGATTTATTAGTTCTTGCTCCAAAATTCATTGAACCAATTATTAATTTAAAAGTTCATACTTTAAAAAACCATAATCCTAGAATTCATGCTGAAGAAGTGTTAATTATATTATCTTTACAAGCACCAACTAATCCGTTAGCAGCAATGGTTTATAAACAATTACCTAAATTAAAAGGTTTACAAGCTCATTCATCAGTTATCTTACCTGCAGTTGATCTTAAGACTCTTACTAAATTAGGAATTAATGTTACAGAAGAACCTGCTAGCTATGCTGGTAAAATATATACTAAATAAATAGTTGCATATCAATTATATTCGTAGAATAATATTAGAAGTCATTAGAGGAGGTGAAGTTATGCCAAAAACAGTAGTTCATGAAGGTGAATCCTTAGATGAAGCGTTACGTCGTTTTAAACGTTCTGTTAATAAATCAGGCGTCCTCTATGATGTTCGTAGACATGAAGCGTTCTATCCAAAAAGCTTACGTCGCAAAATGAAAAGCGAAGAAGCAAGACGCAGAAAATATTAATTTAAAGAGTTAGGTCAAAACCTAACTTTTTTTTTCATTTATAATCATTCTTCAAAAATTTTTATATTTATAAATAAATATAGAAAAAAAGTTCGTGACTTTTTTATGTTTTTTCTTAATTAAGTAATAAGGGCATTATTGCTCAAGGAGGGAAAAATATGTTTAAAGCAATTATCGCAGTTATTATTGGAGCTGTAATACTTTTGGTGGTTATGAGCAATGTTGATAAAGCAACAAGTTCAACAACAACTGATACCACTGAAACAACTACTACAACAGAATCTAATAATCTCTCGCTAACAATTACAGGCGAGGTCACAAAGACTGGAACTTATTATGTTGCCAGTGGAGGAACTTTAGGAGATCTTATTACATCAGCAGGTGGTGTTACAAGTAATGCAGATTCAAAGGCGTATAATCTTGATTATATTCTAAAGAACAATCAATCATTTTATATCGCACCTATCTACAACACATCTGATACTTGTTCGCAAACTTTATACACTAAATTCAATATTAATGAAGCAACTAGTACTGAATTAGCTTCAATTAATGGTATTACTGCAACTATTGGTACAAGCATTGTTTCTTATAGAACAAGTAATGGATCATTTACTAGAATCGAAGATGTTAAAGAAGTCTCCGGTATTGGTTCTGCTACAT
>DCIT01000012.1:3591-12265 GCA_002317145.1 Caryophanales bacterium UBA1719 | reverse complement strand
TTATAAGTAGACTTATAGTTGATGTTATTTAAGGAGAAATAATATGGATAAAAAAAATATTATTTTTAATCATACTCTTGAACAATATAACAAGAAGTATAAAAATCGTAATTATAGATTAATTAGATTTACTAAGAAACAAGTAGAAGAATTTGATAAATTACATAACACTTCTAATAATTATTTACTTAAAGACCGCAAGTGGTGGTTTATTAAGGACACTTATTATGAGATACCTAAACCTATTAGATTTACTTGGTTTAGAAACCTTAATGTTGGAGTTCAAACAGCGGTATGTGTATTAGGAGCAGGAGTAGTAGCTACAGCAGTTACTGTCCCTTTAGTCTTAATGAATCAAAATAAAGAAGATACAGGAGATAAGATGCCTGATATAGAAATAAGTGAATCTATTAAATCATCTATAGAAATTAAAGATAAGAAATTTATAGGTGATAATCTAGAAATGACTTTATCAATTAAAGATGATAAAAAAGAATTTACTGGCGAAATTAAAGTTACTGTTGGCAACACCATATTAAAGGAGAAAGATGAATATAACTTTAATAAAGACAATGGGAAATTATCTATTAAAAAATCAATTATAATCGCAAATAAAGATGCGAGTATTATTATAGAACCAACTTTAAAAGATAAGGTGCTAACTACAACTTATAATGTTGATTGGTGTAAAACCCCTTTTATAGAAGGAAAAACAATTGCACAATTAATCGAAACTGAATTAGATGATGATTATCAAATTATTTATGATGGAGCACATGAAATTAAATTTGTGCAAGATGATGATGAAAATATTAAACCCGGAGAAGTATGCATTGGAGAAACAGCTAGCGACAAAGTCTACGCTTCGTGGATTGGAAATCCAAATTATACTTTAACTATTAGATCAAAAGGGAAAGTTGTATTTGGTGATGAGGATAATCCATATGATTCTGAATACGATTATTACATAGGAGTTTTTGGTAATATTCAAAAATTAACAAAAATCACACTGGATAATATAGATACCAGCAAAATGACTAATTTCTCCGGTATGTTTTCCTATATGGGTTTTGACTATTTAGATAAAGAATATTCATTGGATTTAGATTTATCTAAAATAGATACTTCAAAGGCCACAAGAATGGATTATATGTTTTACTATTTTTATGGCGATAAATTAGATGTTTCTTCATTAAAAACTTCTAATGTTACAAACATGGAAGGCATGTTTAGTAGTTTAAAGCATTTAAGTTCATTAAATTGTGAAGGTTTAGACACTTCTAAGGTTGTTAACATGGATCAAATGTTTTCTTGGTCTTATTTGAAAGAAATAGATATTTCAACACTTGTAACTTCTAATGTAACTAGTATGAATTTGATGTTTTATTGTATGAATTATCTAACTACTATATACGCTAGCGATTTATTTAAAACAGACAATGTTCCAAATGATCAGAATTTATTTGGATCTTCTTATCGTATAGTTGGCGGAAAAGGAACAAGTTCTTTTACTGGAGGAACAAATAAAGCATATGCTCGTATAGATGAAGGGCCAGATTCTGAACATCCTGGATACTTTACTGATGTAGCACAAAAGACTTATAAAATTGATTGGGCGACTACGAAATTTACTGATGCAACAGCAGGATTTAATAATGAAACAGTTTATGATAAAGCAAAAACCGCAACTCAAATTAAATTTGAAAAAAATAGTAATACTACTGGTGGAGTATGTGTAGGAGAAAAAGATGATGCAGGTAAACAAGACCCAGTTTATGCTTCATATACAACCGATGGCACTGATAATATTTTAACAGTTTGGTCTAGTTGTAAAATAGCGTTTGAAAACGATGATAGACCTGGAACAGGTGGAATATCTGGTTTCTTTAATGATTGTAATAAAATTACATCTCTTAAATTAAATAATATTTCCACAAGTGAAGTAACTGATTTTAGTTTAACATTTTATAATTGTGAGGTTTTAGAAACTATTGAAGGTTTAAACAATTTAGATACCAAGAAAGCCGTTTCAATGAATTTAATGTTTTATCAATATAGAAAATTAAAAGAAATTGATCTTAGTAGTTTTGTTACTACTAATGTAACTACTATGAGTTCAATGTTTGAAAGCTGTGAAACTATTACTACTTTAAATTTATCTTTATTTGATACTAGTAATGTTACTAATATGCTTCAAATGTTTTTAAATAGTCACGAATTAGAAACTATTTACACTTCTCAATTATTTTCTACTTCAAATTTAACTCCTTCAACAGGTGATTATTATATGTTTGCTAATTGCACAAATTTAAAAGGTGGCAAAGGCACTGGATTTGATTCTGAAATTATTGATAAAACACGTGCAAAAATTGATGAAGGTGCTGGAAATCTAGGATATTTTACTGGTGTTAATCATTTTTGTTTAACACAATATGATAGCGTAAATATGATTTTAACTTATGGAAGTAAATTAAACTTGGATAGCAAATATGGCTGTGATGTATTTGGAAGTTGTGAAGAAACTGGTTGGTATTCCTGCCCGGCATCTTTATCTGTAAAGGTAAATGGTGAGATAGTCCCTATTAATTCTGTTATTGATATCAATTCCGTTAAACTTTATTACGGTAACGATGCTGTAGCATTTACGATTGAAGAAGATAAAATATCTAATGACAATCCAACAATGTCTTGGGGCGGATCTCGCTTGTGTTTCACCTTTAAATTACTTAAATCGATTGATAATGTTGAATTTATAATTAATTGTCAATAAAAAATATTTTGAAAGAATATAAATATATTCTATAAATTAAAACCGATGGGATTATCAAAATAATTCAATCGGTTTTAATGTCATCTCTTGTAAGTAATTCTAATCATGTTATAGTAGTGGGAGCGGACCCCTTTTTTTATAATAAGGTATAGTCACCCGATTAAAATCGATAGTTCATAGTTACTACAAAGGGTACTTGCAAAGTTCAAGAAATGTACAAAAAAAGTCAAGAAATGTGCAAGATGTGTCACAAGGTAGTCCAATTCCGCGTAGGGTCACCAAAATAATGAACTGTAAAAATTACATAAACTATCAAATATTTACACTGTAGTATATAAAATACTTGTATTTTATATACAATAGTGATATATTGATAACATGAAAAAGAACGAAATTGTATTATTTAAAAACGGAAATCTTGAAATTAATGTTGAAATTACTCCTGAAAAGGAAACTGTATGGCTTACCCAAAAACAGATGAGTTATTTATTTAACGTTACAACAGATAACATAGGTCTTCATATTAAAAATATATTCAAAAGCAAAGAACTTGACAATTCAGTATCCGAGGATTCCTCGGTAACTGCCAGTGATGGAAAAACTTATAAAGTTAAAAAATATAATTTAGATATGATAATTTCGGTTGGATATCGCGTTAATTCTAAAAACGGAATTATCTTTAGAAAATGGGCGAATAAAGTATTAAAAGAATATTTAATAAAAGGATATGCGGTTAATGAGAAAAGATTAATAGCGCTCAATAAAACCATAGATATTCAAAATAAAATGTTATCCTCTAGTTTAGATATTGAAACAGCAGAATTATCTAAAGTAATTAATGAATACACTAAAGCTTTAGATATATTAGATGATTACGATCATCAAGTTCTTAAAAAAATAAAAGGCAAGAAATGTATATATGAATTAACTTATAAAGATGCTTTAAGCATCATTAAAAGTATGAAATTTAATAATAATTCTAAGTTATTTGGATTAGAAAAAGAAGAAGGCAAATTGGAAGGAATACTGAAACAAATATATCAACATGTATTTGGTGAAGAAGTATATAAAACATTAGAAAGTAAAGCTGCACATCTATTATATTTCTTAATTAAAGATCATCCTTTTGCAGATGGATGTAAAAGAATAGGAGCAACCTTATTTTTAGAGTTTTTAAATAGAAATAACTATTTATATAGAAATGGACAATTAATTTTATCTAATGATGCTTTAGTTGCTATTACTCTTTTAGTGGCAGAATCTAATCCAGATGAAATAGATAGCATTATAAATGTAATAGAAAACTTACTCTGTTAAACTAATACATTTGTATATTTTTTTGTTTTATTTTTCTATTCCTTATATAATAAGGATAGATGTTTAAAACATTCAAGGAGAAAATCAATGTTTAACAAAAACAAAGTTAAGCTTGGTATTGCACCTATCGCATGGACAAATGATGACATGCCTGATTTAGGCGCGGAAAATACCTTTGAGCAATGTGTCAGTGAAATGGCATTAGCAGGCTACACAGGATCAGAAGTTGGTAATAAATACCCTAAAGATCCTAAAGTGCTTAAGAAAGCACTAGATCTAAGAGGGATGGAAATCTGTAATCAATGGTTTTCATCTTTTTTAATTACAAAACCTTTTAAAGAGGTTGAAAAAGCTTTTAGAGCACAATGTAAGTTCTTAAAAGCTATGGGAGCTAAAATCATTGGAGCTTCTGAACAATCTCATTCTGTTCAAGGACAACTTAAGACTCCAGTATTTGGACATAAGTATGTTATGAACAATAAAGAATGGAAGATCTTCTGTGATGGATTAAATAAACTAGGCAAGATTGCTTTAGAAGATTATGGCATTCATTTAACATTCCATCATCACATGGGTACAGTAGTACAAAATGCTGATGAAGTAGAAAGAATGATGAAGAATACCAATCCTAAATATGTTTCTTTATTATTTGATACAGGTCACTTTGCCTACGCCGGTGAAGATCCTTTAAAGATGTGTAAGAAATACATTAAACGTATTAAACACGTTCACTTAAAAGATATTAGACCTAATATTGTTAAAGAAGTTAAAGCTAAGAAATTATCCTTCTTACAAGGAGTAAGAAAAGGAGCCTTTACAGTTCCTGGAGATGGATGCATTAAATTTGATCCTATCTTTAAAGTCTTAGCCGATAATCACTATCAAGGATATATGCTTGTTGAAGCTGAACAAGATCCAGCCAAAGCAAATCCTTTAGAGTATGCGATTAAAGCGCGTAAATTCATAAGACAAAAAACCGGTTTATAAATAATATAAGGAGGTAATAAATATATTATGATAACTGTTGGAATCATCGGTGCTGGTAGAATTGGTAAAGTCCATGCTACTAGTATTACTACTGGTATACCTAATGCCAGAATTAAAACAATTGCTGACCCATTCATGAATCCTAAAACAGCAGCTTGGGCAAAAAGCATAGGAATTAAAAATGTTACAAAGGATTATAAAGATATCCTTAAAGACAAAGAAATTGATGCTGTATTAATCTGTTCTTCAACAGATACTCACAGCAAAATTTCTTTAGAAGCTATTAAAGCAGGCAAACACATTTTCTGTGAAAAACCTATTGACCATGATGTTGCTAAAATTAAGAAAGTCATGGAAGCTTTAAAAGGTAGCAAGATTAAATATCAAGTTGGATTTAATAGAAGATTCGATCATAACTTTGAAGCTGTTGCTAATGCAGTTAAAGAAGGAAAGATTGGTAATCCACAAATTATTAAAATTACTTCTCGTGACCCAGAACCACCTTCACCTGAATATGTAAAAGTTTCTGGTGGTATGTTCTTAGATATGACCATTCATGATTTTGATATGGTCAGATATTTATCTGGTAGTGAAGTTACTGAAGTTTATGTTCAAGCTGCAAACTTAGTAGATCCTGCTATTGGTAAAGCTGGAGACGTTGATACTGCTATTATCACATTAAAATTAAAGAATGGTGCTATTGCCGTTATTGATAACTGCCGTAAAGCTGTTTATGGATATGATCAAAGAGCAGAAGTCTTTGGTAGTAAAGGCATGATTGCTTGCTCAAATGATTCTCAAAGTAATGCTAAACTAAGTAATGAAAATGGTGTTACTGGTGAGAAACCATTATTCTTCTTCTTAGAAAGATATATGGCAGCATATCAAAAAGAAGTTAAATGCTTCATTGATGCAATCGTAAATAAGAAAGCAACTCCATTAGGAGTTAAAGATGGTCTTGAACCAGTATTAATTGGCTTAGCCGCTAAGAAATCTTTAAAAGAACATCGCCCAGTAAAAATTTCAGAAATTAAGTTTTAATTAACTAAATTTCGTTAAACACATTAAATTTGTTCAGTAGGGATATCCTATTGAAAAAGGAGTAATATGGAACGAAGTAAACGCACAATAGGACGAGAAGCATACGCTGATCGCAGTGGAAAAATATCTTGGCCTGTTAGACTAGCCTATGCTGGTGGAGACGTCGCATGTAACGTCGTATTCGGAATGATTGGAACATTATTAACAATGTTCTATACTGACTATGCATTGATTACTGCTGGTACCATCGGTATTATCATGCTTGTCTCACGTATCTTTGATGGCTTCTCTGATGTCATCATGGGTATCATAGTTGAGAAAACTCATTCTCGATTTGGTAAAGCTAGACCGTGGTTACTATGGATGTCTATTCCATTCTGTTTATCTGCGGTATTACTATTTACTGTTCCAGGTGTCGGAGTTAAAGGCGACCCTTGGTATAAAGTACTTTATGTCTTTATAACATATAACTTCTGTACAACTGTTTGTTACACAGCTATTAATCTTCCTTATGGAACTCTATCAACATTAATGACTGACAAATCTTATCAAAGAGATATGTTAGGTAATGTTCGTATGGGATTATCTCCATTAGGAAAGATTATTGCTGTTGTTGCGACATTACCATTAGTTAAATTAATGGGTAATAATCAAATGGCATGGGCAAAGACCATGTCCATATGGGCAACTGTAGCATTCATTTTATTATTAATGAATTTCTTATTCTGCAAAGAAACAATTGGAGTGGATAAGAAAAATGCCATACCTAGTAAAAATAGAGCAATTGAAAAAATTAATGCTATTAAAACGAATGTTAGAGTAAATGATGAAAAAATTGATTATAAGATTAGAAAGATTTATTTAAAGAATCAATATAAAGATCAATTATTTAATATTAAATGGTTTAGTAAAAATCAAAGTAGAGATTATATTAAAGAAAAGAAGACTCAAGCTTTAGAATCTTATAAAGAAAAGTTAAAAGTTTTACATGCTAAACACTTTAATAAAGTTAATGATATCAAAGGTTTAAAGAATAAACTTCCGATGGGTAGGGCGTTGAAGTTCTTAGTTAAAAATAAATACTTCTGGTTAGTCTTATTATTATGGATGTTCCAATCTGTATCGTTTGGTGTTGTTGGCACTATATTACCTTATTTCTGCAAGTGGGTTATTCATGATGAGAATTTATATTCAACTTTATTCTTAGTTGAAACATTAACTCTTGTCGCAGGTGTATTTGCTTGTATGCCTTTAGTTAAGAAAGTTGGTAAACGTAATTTAGCTTTAATTGGATCAGTTATTGCTCTAGCAGGTCAAGTAGCATATATCTTTAACGCTAAGAGCGTTGGAATGATATATATGTCTTGTGTTGTTAGAAGCATTGGACTTGCACCTTTAAATGCTGTTGTCTTTGGTATGTTAGGAGACGTTGTTGACTATGGTCACTGGAAGAATGGTGTCCGTCAAGAATCCTTTATATGCGCAGGTGGATCAGTTGGTACTAAGTTAGGTAGTGGTCTATCTTCAGTATTAATTACACAATTACTACAATTGGCAGGATATGATGGAAGCCGTGAGTTAGCAGAAGGTCAATCAGAAAAAGCATTAACTATGATAACTAATCTTTATATTATAGGTCCAATAGTTATTGCGGCAGGTGTCTTACTTGTCTTAATATTCTATCAATTAGATAAACATTATGATGAGATGATGGATGAACTTTGGGATACTGTTGGTGGAGAAGCCTTGTTAAAACATAAACTTAAAGAAAAAGCAGAGAAGGAAAAGAAAGGTAGATAATATGAAATATATTAAGTTTGATAACAAAAGAAAATTAGATTTAATTTTATTAGGTAGAGTCGCGATTGATTTTAATCCTGCTTATAACGATAAAGTTAAAGAAGACTTTAAACCATTAAAGAAAGTTCATATGTTTGAAATGTTTTTAGGAGGAAGTCCTGCAAACATTACATGTGGAGTATCTAAGCATGGATTAAAAGCTGGATTTATTGGTAAAGTTAGTAATGATCAATTCGGAGATTATGTCACGGATTACTTTAAACGTTTAGGAGTAGATACTTCAAATATCTCTAGATGTAAACATGGTGAGAATCTTGGATTAACATTTACAGAGATGTTATCTCCTAAAGAGAGTTCTATATTAATGTATAGAAATAAAATTGCTGATCTTCAATTATCAGTAGAAGATATTAAAGAAGATTATATTAAATCTTCTAAAGCATTATTAATATCTGGTACATCTTTAGCTGAGTCTCCTAGTAGAGAAGCAGCGATTAAAGCTGCTTATCTAGCAAAGAAAAACGGAACAGTATTAATATTTGATATTGATTATCGCGCTTATAACTGGAAGAACTTAGATGAGATATCTATCTATTATTCTATAATCGCTAAAGAAGCAGATATTATTATGGGTAGTAGAGAAGAGTTTGATTTAACTGAGAAGTTAATTAAACCTAATATGTCTGATGCTGAATCAGCGAAATTATGGCAAAGCTATAATGCTAAGATAGTAGTTATTAAACATGGTATGAAAGGTTC
>DCIT01000012.1:630-3486 GCA_002317145.1 Caryophanales bacterium UBA1719 | reverse complement strand
GGATTCTTATATGGATTATATAAAGGCTGGCCAATAATTGATTGCTTAGAGTTTGGTAGTGCCGAAGCATCTATGATGGTTAGAAGTAATAACTGCTCAGATGATTTACCAAACGAAAAACAAGTCAAAGAATTTATTAAACAAGAAAAGAAATTATACGGCGAAATGATCGCTAGAAAATAAAATATATTTAAATATAAGGAGTAAATAATTATGAAGAAGACTATGATGACTACTGCTCAGGCAATAGTGAAATTTTTAGACAATCAATATGTTGAGATGGATGGCAAAGAAACTAAATTTGTTCATGGCTTCTTTACAATATTTGGACATGGTATCGCTGTTGGATTAGGCGAAGCCTTAGACACTAATCCAGGTAAATTAAAAGTCATGCAAGGACGTAATGAACAAGGTATGTGTCATACCGCTATTGCCTTTGCAAAACAAAGTAATAGAAAGAAAATTATTGCCTGCGCATCTAGCGTAGGTCCAGGTGCCGCGAACATGGTTTGTGCATGCGCAACAGCAACAGTAAATAATATTCCTTTATTAGTATTTCCTGCTGATACATTTGCCTCTCGTCAACCAGATCCAGTCTTACAACAACTAGAGCAATCTAATTCTTTAGCGACATCGACAAACGATGCATTTAAGCCTGTTTGCAAGTATTGGGATAGAATTACTAGACCAGAGCAGATAATGACTGCTCTTATTAGTGCAATGCGTGTTTTAACTGATCCTAGTGAAACAGGAGCAGTCTGCATTGCTCTTCCTCAAGATGTTGAAGGAGAATCATATGAGTTCCCTGATTATTTCTTTAATAAAAGAGTGCATAGAATTACTAGACCTATAGCAGTAAAAGAAGAATTAAATGATATTACTAACTTAATTAAGAATAGTAAGAAACCAATAATGATTGTTGGTGGAGGAGTTAAATATTCTGAAGCCGGAGAAGAAGTTGAAAAGTTTAGTGAGGAATTTAATATTCCTTATGGTGAAACTCAAGCTGGTAAATCAGCTTGTAGAGCTTCTCATAAATATTGTTTAGGCGGTATAGGTGTTACAGGTACATATGCCTCTAATATCATTGCTAAAGATGCTGATTTAGTAATTGCAGTAGGATCTAGATTAACGGACTTTACTACTGGTAGTAAGAGATTATTTAAAAATAAAAATGTTAAATTCATTACTATCAATAATAATAGATATCATGCTTATAAATGTGATGCGACTAAAGCTGTTGGAGATGCTAAAGCAACTTTAGTTGAATTAAGTAAATACTTAAGAAAAATAAAATATAAAGCTAAATATGTTAATGAAATAGTAAATGCTAAAAAAGCATGGGATAAAGAATATAATCGTTTAGCAAATATTGTTTATACTGGTAAGAACTTTGTTCCTAATATTAAGGCTAGAGATCCTAGAACAATCCCAGAATTTGTTAAGTTACATAAATCTAATTTAACTCAAACCGCAGCATTAGCATTACTTAATAAACTAGTAGATAAAGATGCCACAGTAATTACTGCGGGAGGATCTTTACCTAGCTGCATGCAACGTATGTGGAGAACTGATAAACGTGGTGGATATCATGCTGAATACGGATATTCATGCATGGGTTATGAAGTAGCAGCAACTTTAGGTGTTAAATTCGCTGAGCCTAATAATGAAGTTTATTGTGTTGTTGGAGATGCTTCCTTCCAGATGATGCATTCAGAAATCATGACCGCAATGCAAGAAAAACAAAAAGTAAATATATTAATATTTGATAACTGTGGTTTTGGTTGCATTAATAATTTAGAGATGACTCATGGTATTGGCAGTCTAGCAACAGAATATCGTTATACAGATGGTAAGAAACCATGTAAAGATTTAATCTATGTTAACTACGCTAAGATAGGTGAAGGATATGGATTAAGATCTTATACTTGTAAAACATTAGAGGATTTAAAGAAAGCTTTATTAGATGCAAAGAAACAAAAAGTTTCTTGTTTATTTGATTTAAAAGTATTACCTAAGACTATGACTGATGGATATGAAGCTTGGTGGAACGTTGGAATTGCAACTACCTCTTCTAAAGAATCAGTTAGAAAAGCTTGTAAAGAAGTTATGAAAGGTAGAAGTGAGGCAAGAGATTATTAATATGAGTAAAGTATTTGGATATCCTAAATATGATAAGAAAGATGAGATGATTCTCACCACATATACAAACGAATATAAAGCCATGAAAATGGATATTCGTATGTATAAATTAAAAAAAGGTGAAGTTAGAACATTTAAGAAAACTAAAGAAGAAATGGCTGTTCTTCTTTTAGAAGGTAAAGTCACTTATTTATATGAAAAGATTAGCAAGAACGCTTCTAGAAAAAATGTCTTTACTGAAGGTCCTTATGCTTTACATGTTTCTAAGAATGTCCTAGTAAAAGTTAAGGCAATTACTAATGCTGAAATATTAGTCCAAGCAACTTTAAATAATAATAAATTTAAGAGTAAGTTATATACTCCAAAAGATGCGCCTTGGAAATATTCTTGTAAAGGTAAGTTTGGTAATACCGCTAATAGAAGAGTAAATACTATTATTGATCATGATATTAATCCAAAAAGTAATATGGTCTTAGGAGAAGTCCTTAATGATAGAGGTAACTGGTCAGGATATTTACCACATCGTCATGTTCAACCAGAATGCTATTTATTTAAGTTTGATCGTCCTGAAGGATTTGGAGCATCATTCGTTGGAGATAAAGTATTTAAATCTGTTAATAATTCATTCTCCGCTATTCCAGGAGGAGAGTTACATCCTCAAGTAGTGGCTCCTGGATTTATGATGTATACCTGTTGGATGATTCATCATAATAA
>DCIT01000012.1:0-566 GCA_002317145.1 Caryophanales bacterium UBA1719 | reverse complement strand
TTTTAATTTATGGCAAGAGAGTTTATAGTTCCTAGTCAAATAGTGACTGGTAGTGGAGCATTAGAATCTATTAAAGATTCTTTTAAAAACTTTGGTAAGAAAGCTTTAATTGTTACAGACGCTGTAATGATTAAATTAGGTAATCTAAAGAAAGTAGAAGATGTTTTAAAAGCTTCTGATATAGATTATGTTATTTATTCTGAGATCAGTGGTGAGCCTACTGATACCATGATCGAAAATGGATTAAAAGTATATAAAGATAATCATTGTGATTTCTTAATTGCTTTAGGTGGAGGATCTCCGATTGACTCAATGAAAGCTATAGCTTCATTAGTAGAACATGGAGGATCTATTAATGACTTTATGGGTAAAGTAATTACCTCTAAAGTTCCTCCTATGGTAGCAATACCTACTACTGCAGGTACAGGAAGCGAAGCTACTCAATTTACAATTATTACTAATACTAAAAAGAACATTAAGATGTTATTAAAAGGAAAAGTTTTAATTCCTACATTAGCAGTTATTGATCCGCAATTTACAATGACTGCTCCTCCTAAAATAACAGC
>DCIT01000002.1:5332-13815 GCA_002317145.1 Caryophanales bacterium UBA1719 | reverse complement strand
TCATATGCATATATTGGTTTTTCAGTAATATCTACTATTGCTTCAAAAGCATCATCAGCATAATAAGAGTTATAAAGCATTGAAGCCCACGTTTGCGGGTTTAAATCTTTTGGTGCAAAATTATGGCCAGTATAAGTTGCTCTCCATCCATAATTATAAGGAATATTTACTGAATTTAATCTGTCGCAGGAATAGAATGCTTTTTTGCCAATTTTTCTTAATGAGTTTGATTTAGAAAAATTTGCATCACGTAATTTTGAGCAATTATAGAAGGCTTCGCTTTTGATCTCTTTTAATCCATCGGCAGTTGTTACGACATCTATTAAGGCATTAGATTCTTCAAATGCGTTTTCATTAATAGTATTAACACATCCACCTAATTCAACATATGTTAATTTACATATTTTTCTTTCTATTTCTTTAATTTCATCATAAGAGAAAGGTTTTCTATCAAATTTAAAAGAGAACGCTCCTTGAGAAATTTCACTAAGACCGTTTCTAACTTTTAAGGTATTAAAAATACCTTTTTGGAATTGGCCTGTAACCTTAACTAATTTTTTATCGCCACCAATAGTAATTTCTACTGGTCTAGTATCTTTTACATTGAATGCGTATTTAGCTAAATTAACAGCTTTATTATTTTTAGAATCATCACAGAATTCAGATATTGTTAATTTAGTTATTGTTTGTCCAAATTTATTTAATCCTGTAATAGTTTTAGAATCTCTTTCAAATTTAAATACACCATAAGCATAGCAACTTACTTCTTCTCCAAGGATTTCATCTTTATATGTTTGGATATCTCCTAGAGCAGTAAATTGGGTAGGAGTTCCACCTAAATCATAATAAGAAATTTTTGCATCAGTTGGTGCTTCTTTCTTTCCTGGGAAATATATAGTACTAGTATTTAAACATTTAATTTTATCAGTTCCACAAGTTTCCTCAGTAATTTGTGTTTGAAGGTTAGTTGATCCACTATATGTAATAGAAGGACCAATTTCTAATTGCCCAGTATAAAACACATCAAAATTAGCATTTAATTTAGTAGATCCTGTAGAAGAAAGAGATTCTAATATTATCTTTTTAACAATGGTAGGGTAGCTGCTACCTTTTTCCTTTTCCACAGCATCATACTCATCTTTTACAATTTTAATAATTGTATTATCTTCTTTAACGCTTTCAATAGCTTCTTTTAATGTTGGATAGAATATTCCGTTAATCATTGCGACATTGGCTGTGTATACATTTTCTCTATATCGATAGCCATCTGGACCTTCAACCCATGCATCTTCCCAAGGTCTAGTTTCTCCTTCAAACTCCATTTTGATTTTTGTTTCAGTAAAAACGCTTTTATGAATAGCGTTAATACAAGTAGGAATTATTATTTTGGAAGCTTGACATCCAGCAAAAGCATTTTCGCCTATTGTATTAGCTTTGCTAAAATCGTTATGTTTAACAGTATCATCTTTCTCTAAGACACCTTTATAGTTCTTACCAAAATTAGTTAATCCAGTTAATAGCCCTTTATCATTAACGACAAACATTGGATCATGATATCCGCATGTTGGACAATTACAGTCGTTCTCGTTTATAGTATGTTCACCTTTATCAAATTCTTCTCCACAAGAGCATTTTCTCCAGTGAGTAGTTTCGTTATATTGCCATTTAGCATTTTTATCATGCACATGATTACATCCGCATAATAAAGAAACCGCACCTATAAACGTGGCCATTAAACTTAATCTTTTCATGTTTATAGATTATCACTTTAATATTTTTAGTTCAATTAATTATAGTAATTGAAATTGACAACTTATTAACTAGCAAATAAAATAAATACATCAGGAGAGTTGTCAGAAATGAATAAGAAAACAATAATATTTGCTCCATTAGCAGTTTTAACTTTAGGTTTAACAAGCTGCAATAAATCATGGCCTACTATTAATAAAGATGATGCTGCAGTTAAAGAAAGAATAGACGCTGTATTAAAAATGAAATCATCTTTACAAGATAAAACTGAATTCCCAAAAACTGTGGTTATGAATTTTAAAGAAAAATATACAGAATCGTATAAAAATCATAATATTACTTCTGAAACCACAAATGAAAGAAAATATGATATAGAAAACAAATATGTTGTAACTTCTTCTAAGAGAGTGGAATCAAATGTTACTTATAACGACAAAGCATATCAAATATATCAAGATAACGTCTCTTATTCGTTATATCCTTATTCATATAGAGGCACAAAAAATACAGCAACCACTGAAGATTTATGGAAATCGAATACAAAGTCATATATATTAGATGGGTTTAATCATTTTGGTGTTTATAATCGTTTTTATGCTCTTAGTAGTTATGAAGATGTGATTAGTGCTTGGGACAAAGAAAACGAATTAGATACACAAGTTGACGGATATTTTAAATATACATTTATAACAAATGATAAAACTAAAAACATTGGTTTTATAATTGAAAAGAAATGGTCATATGATCCAGGCAACGCTGGTAAAATTAGTTATGAAGAAAAAACTGAATATCGTTATGAAAATAATCTTCCTACCTATATAGCAACTACACTTACAGAATCGACAGAAGCATTTAAAGAAGAACCTGCTTATGCTGAAAAAACTGAATCTACTGCAACTATATCTTACGATCAAAAAATCGGACAAGATAAAATTAACTTAAGCGACTATTATATCGAAGAAGGCTCAAGTATTTAATTATTTTATAAAAACTCCAGCTGCTTAATCAGTCGGAGTTTTTATTTTTAAAATAAATTTCTCTACTTTTTATAATAAGTCCATAATTATATATATGGTCATATTTGTTAATATCGCTACTTTGTTTGTTATCGGATCATTAATTGGATATTTAATTGAATTATTCTTTAGAAGAATAGTCCATAAGAAATGGGTTAATCCCGGTTTCTTATTTGGACCTTATCTTCCTATATATGGATTTGGTAATTTATTACTATATGGTTTAAATAGTATTCCTTTAGGAGGATTACCTAATTACGCGATTATTTTAATAAAAGTCATATCAAACTTTATAGTTTTAACCTTACTAGAATTAATAACCGGATTAATATTCACAAAGTTCTTTCATATTAAATTATGGGATTACTCAGATAGATGGTTAAACTATAAAGGTATTATATGTCCTTTATTCTTTCTTATATGGGGTGTATTAGGTAATACCTATACATTCTTTATATATCCATATTTAATTAAGGGATTAGATTTCTTAAATCATAATTTAATTTATACTTTCTTTATTGGATTAATAATTGGAATGATAGTAGTGGATGCTGCTTATGCATTCCGCTTAGGATATAAATTAAAGACTGCCAGTGGTAAATTCTTAATTAAATTTGAATATTTTAAAGAACAAGTAAAGGATAAGCAAATAAAGATTAATAAGAAAAGAAAACAGTCATTTAGAAGTGTTATTAGTCGTTTAACTCATAAAGAGTTAGAGAATGAGATTAATAAATATGGTGAAGAAGTAAAAGATAAGAAAAAGAAAGATAAGAAATGATATAAAATAATAGTTAGTTATGATTTCCAAAAGTAGTTATGTTTATTATTGTGGTTGTCCAAAGATGTTTTGGTTACATCTTCATAAAAAAGAAGAAGCCTCTCCTTTAGAGGCGATTACATTAAGAAATATTGAAAATGGTGTAATTGTTAATGATCTAGCATTACATTACTTTTTAGATACATATAATGCTTCTGTGCGTACTAAAGATAATATTCCGGAATATGATAAACAAATAGAGAACACAAGAATTGCGATAGAACATAATGTAGATGTAATAGCGGAAGCTTCATTCTCCATTGGAGAATTATTCTGCGCTGTAGATTTACTTAAGAAAGATAAAGATGGTTATATTATTTATGAAGTTAAAAGTAGTAAAGAAGTTAAAGATAAACATCTCCCTGATATTGCTTTTCAAAAATATGTTTTAGATAAATGTGGACTAAAGATTAATGATGTATATATTCTTCATGTTAATAAAGAGTATGTAAGACATGGAGATTTAAATATTCAAGAATTCTTTAAAGCTGAGAAATTAACTGATAATCCTTTTTTCTTAGATGAATATCGTAAGATACCTACTGTTATTGATACTATTATTAAATTATCTAAAGATAATAAAGAACCAACAGCGTTATTTAATCATGCATGCACTAATAAAGATGGCAAATGCCCTTTCTATAAATATTGTCATAGTTTTATTCCGAGTAAAAACTGTGTTAAATCCATAAACGGAATTAGACATTCAGAAGATTATTACAATAAAGGAATATTTACTATTGAAGATTTATTAGAAAAAGTAAATCCAAAATTAAATAAAAGACAAAAAGTTCAAGTTGATGCTTATTTAAATAATAAAGAAGTTTATATTGATAAAGATGAAATTATTTCGTTTTTAAATAATCTTAGATATCCTCTTTATTATTTAGATTTTGAAACCACTAGTGAGATTATTCCTCCATTTGATGGAATGCGTCCAGGAGAAGAATATCCATTCCAATATTCTTTACATATTGAGATGAGTCCAAATGGAGAAGTAATTCATAAAGAATTCTTAGGTGAGGAACATGATTGCACTCGTGCATTAGCAGAGCAACTTATTAAAGATATTCCTGTTGGATCATGCACGATTGCCTTCCATAATTCTACTGAAAAAAGATTTGTGAAATATCTGGCTGAGAAATATCCTGATTTAAAAGAGAAGTTAATAAGTATAAATAGACAAATGGAAGACTTACTATATCCATTTGAGCATGGACATTATTATCATATAAAACAAGGTGGTAGTAACTCGATTAAATATGTTATGCCGGCATTATGTCCTAAGATGGAAGATGCTTATCATCAATTACCAATTGTCCATAATGGTGGAGAAGCTTTAGCTATGTTTATTCCTTTAGTGACTAAACTAAAAGGTACTCCTGAATATGATAAAGTAAGACAAGGCATGCTTGATTATTGTTGTCTAGATACTTTAAGTATGGTTGAGATAATGAAAGTATTAAGAAAAGCTGTAGAAGAAAATAAATAAATTTATGAGTGATAATAACATTAACCATATCGCTATTCCTAAATACTCTAAAAGACAAGACTTTTTAAATGTCTTAACTCATATAATTGGATGTGTATTATCTTTGATAATATTAATTACTCTTATTGCCTTAATGATTATAAAAAAACATAATGATCTAGTAGATTATATTGCAGTTGTTCTTTATGGTTTAGCATTGATCGCTCAATTTTCTATTTCTTCTATTTATCATGCCGACAAATCGCATGATAAAAAGAAACAAATAAAAAGATTATTAGATCATCTAACTATCTTTATATTAATCGCTGGTACATATTTACCTGTATGTCTTATCGGATTAAAAAATACTACTGAAGGATTAGCGATTCTGATCTCAATATTAGTATTAGCTAGTTTAGGTATTATTCTTAATATCTGGCATATGGATAAATTACCAGTAAGAGTTGTTACTCTTATCTTTTATGTCTTAATGGGATGGATGATAATTTATGTTCCATCAGCATTCCATAAATTACCATACAATAGTTTCTTATTTATGTTATTAGGCGGAGTTACATTTACTATCGGTGCGATATTATACGCGATAGGACATTTAAAGAGTCAATGGTTCCATGTTATATTTCATATATTAATAGTGATAGGGGCAATTCTCCAAGCAGTAGGAGTATTCTATTTAATCTAGTTATTATTAATAACTTTTTCTAGTTTCTTAAGTTTTAATACAAGATCATCAAAAGAATCAATCTCTTTATCGTTAATCATTTCTTTCATTGAATTATAATCAGCTTTTAATTCCTTTATTCTAATTTCGTTTGGTACTAAAACAATAGAACCAGGTATAGCTTCTTCAATGTTATTCCAAGAATAAGGATAGAATTTGTTTCTAAATTCAATGAGATGCTTAAGTAAATCAATATTATTAATCGCTTCTTTTATATATTTAGTTTTACTAATTCTATAAACATCATAATAATGTCTCGAATATCTCTTCGGGATTAAATAGGGTACTTCTTTATTATCTTTCATATGTTTTAATGGTCTATTAGCTTCTTGATGCAATATCAACACTTTCTCCCAAAAAGTTTTTACAGGAGTTATTGTTTTTACGTTAAATTTTTTATATTTTAAAATAGGAGTATTAATTTTACTAATTAAAGGACTAACTTCTCTTATTTCATTAGGAGTAAGTTCAGAGATCGCTCCCATTTCTAATCTTATACATTGTAATAATCCAGATGGTTTTGGTTCATATACATTCGGATAATAAAAATTAAGAATTGATGGATCTTCATCATCTATTTTAAATTCTGGATTATATCCTAATATTTTTTTAAAATCATTTTCTAAAGATGGTTTAAATTTATTAGAGATAAAGGAATATAATTTTTCTTTAATTTCTTTCATTATTTTCTTACGAGATGTGTTTGTTGTAGCTTGATATAAATCTTTGTTAGATTTACCTAAAATTATGGGATCAATGGTTAAATCGATATCTTCAGAGAAACGATCTATTATGTTATAACATTTAGATAATGATGTGCCGCCTTTAAATATAAAGCCGTTTTTGTAAGGACATTTATTAAATAAATAATCCAACATCAAAGTTACCCAAAAGTCTTTTTCGACTATTGCTGGGCTTCCGCCATAATCAGAAACATATTTATCAAATAAATCTTTTCTATCTTTACTGTTAAGTTTAGCTATATTGTACATTTAGTCTCCTTAGTTTATCGTTGATCCACGCGGTTGTTTTTAATTTGTTAACATCATATTTTGATTCTTGTTTTTTCAAATATTCATATATTTTTTTTAGATGCTGAGTAGTAATATTTTCTTTTCCTATCTCTTTCATAGCTTGAATTGCTATTGCTACATTCTTATTAATTGTTGATATTTCTTTAGGAGTAGAATGCTTAAATATAATTTTATTATTGCCAACATCGTATTTGACATATGGTCCTGTAGATATATAAACAACTTTAGAAGGAACCTGAGTCGATAATCCAATTATGTTTAAAGCGTAAACACCACTAGGAACAATATCCCAGTTATATTGTCTAGCAATAGCTTTCGCAACTTCGTTGATCTCAGGTGCAACTTCAATATTTAACGTTTTATTAAAACGTGCTAAATAATAAACGCCTCTTCTTGCTCTTTTAATTAATTTTTCATCTTCTAACAATTCTAGAGATTTGCTTATCGTTTTGTAATTTCCTAAATCTAAAAAATCGGATGTAGTAAATGCTCCATATTGTGATTTTTTCATTCTTTTATAGATTGTATTTTGTGTTTTAAACATAATTATTCCTATTCGCAAATATTGTATAGTTTTTGCGAATTGATGTCAACTATATTATAGTTAATCTTTTTTAATTACTCCTGTTAAATAATCGTATAGTTGCTTTATATGTTTTCTATATAAAGTAAAGGTTAAATAATTATTTGTTAATCCATTTTTTGACCAAAAATAGATTCTCCAAAGTAAACTTATGTCTTGTATAAAAGCGTTTCCGTTATTATCTTTAAATTTCTCTAAAGGTATTAATTCAAATTCAAAGTCAGGTTCAGCAAAACCTAATTGAGTAGTGGATTTATATTTATTCTCTAATAATTTTTTCAATGCATCACGTAAGAAAATTACTTCTTCACATAAAAATACTTCACTTTCTTTTATGGCATATTTAATTCTTTTAAAAGCGAAAGATGCATCGCATTTTGTCCATTCTCTCTTATTGCCAGTATAATTTGTTAGTTTAAACGAAATAGATAATTCATCATATTTAATTCTCATAATTTTCTCCTTAATTTATATTTTATTTCTTTAGCATTTTATTTTATCATACATACTATTATTAAACAAAGTTTAATAATAGTGTTAAGGTGCATTATGATAATTTAGCAGGCGCTAGACATGAGCAATAGATTTAGGTTAATTAGTTTTAACATCATTCATTTGAATTTAATTAAAGATTGTTAAATGATAAAATTAATTGATGACTCATTGCATTCTTGTTAAGTTTATATCTTCCTTTAATCTAAATAATGAATTAGAGAATATTAAATCTATCTTTAATTCTATTGATATTAAAGGTGTACATGAAATTAGATATAAACTTAACTGTATTAAATTAGATAATCGTTATGATTTATTAATTGAAATAGATATGAATAAAGATTATTTATCTTTATATAATGAATGTTCTCAACATAAAGAATGGAAAGATAGATATACTAAATATATAGATAAAAAGGCCATATTTGATTATGAATAAAAGAAGAATATTTACATTATTACCAGCTATTCTATGTTTTGGAGTACTTAGTGGATGTAAAGGTGGAGGAGATACTCCAACACCAACACCTACTCCAGAAAAAACATTAACGAGTATTACTGTTACTCCAACAA
>DCIT01000002.1:0-5178 GCA_002317145.1 Caryophanales bacterium UBA1719 | reverse complement strand
AATGGAAAAGATTTTAATTTTACTTACCAAGAAAAAACCGCTTCTTTTCATATCAAAGTTATAAATCCTACATATCCTATAGATTTTGATTTTAGAACCGGAGATAGCGAAATAGAACTAGATTTAAATTCAAACAGAGAAATTCAAATAGCATTTAAATCATCTACATATGAACAAAATTACAATTCGATTGAGTGGAATGTAGAAACAGGATCTGAAAGTTATATTTCAATAATAGAAAGCAAAGGAAAAATATGTAGATTAAAAGCGACAGCAAAAACTCTTAAAAATTCTTCAGCATTATTAAATGTTTCTGTTACTAATAAGATTGGAAAAAAACTAGAAAACACTTGTAAAATTAATGTTATAGAGCCTAAAGATAATGATCCAAAAACCTTAATTTATTATGACAAATGGTATTCCTATTTAAGAGAAGACAAATTTAGTTCAGGATCAACGTTTACGTTTAATGTTACTAAAGACAGTTCTCATGCGATAAGATATTTTGGAATGAGTAATTATGCTGGCGATACTCCTTATTTTACCTTTGATAACGACTCTGGTAGCAAAGACATCTCTATTACCAAAATATCTTATACACCTTCCGGTGGAACATTAAAAGAGTTAACCTATAATACTGATTGGTATATTTATACTTATAGTGGTAACGATTTTATTGTCTTTAAAAATATGACTATATCTACTAATGATAAAATTAGTGTTGAATGCAAATTAAATAAACAATTAGATAATGGTCTTTGGGCCTATTTTGGATACTAATATGAAACCTGCAATAATCTTTGATCTAGATGGAACTTTATGGGATGCAACATATGCTTTTAAAACTGTCTATGATATTAAATGTAAAAGAGAGAATGTTAAGATAATTTATACCCATAAAGATTTCTGCGAGATTATGGGTTCTACTCCTGAAATGGTCATAGAAAAAATGCATAGAGACTCTAATTGGAGTGTAGAAGAATGTATTAAATTCTTTAAACCATTCTATCTAGAAACTTTAGAGTATATAAAGAAGAATGGATGTAGTCTTTATCATAAAGAAGAAGAGGTTTTATCTATACTATCTAAACAATATGATTTATATATTGTCTCTAATGGTTCAAAAGGATATGTAGAAATGTATTTTGCTACATCTAAATTAGATAAATACTTTAAAGGATATCTTCAAAGTGGAGATACTAATTTAACTAAAGCTGATAATATTAAGAAATTATTAAATGATTATCATATTGATAAAGCTATATATGTCGGAGACACATATTTAGATTATTCAGAATGTAAGAAAGCGAATATAGATATAATCTATGCTTCTTATGGATTTGGTAAGATGACTGACTATAAATTTAAATTAAAAAAGATATCAGATTTATTAGATATTAAAGATAAATTATTTAATTAATCTCTGTTTACGTTGAGTTTTTTTTTCATTATAAATATAATTAACTTAGATGATATCTAAGGAGAAATAATATATGGAAAAGAAAAATATTATTTTTAATCATACTCTTGAGCAATATAACAAGAAGTATAAGAACAGAAACTATAGACTTCTTAAATATACTAAGAAAGAAGTAGAAGATTTTTCTAAGAAAAACAATTGTGATAAAGAATATCTATTAAGAAACCGTAGATGGTGGTTTATTAAAGATACTTATTATGAGATACCTAAACCTGTTAGATTTACTTGGTTTAGAAATCTTAATGCTGGCATTCAAACTGGTGTATGTGTATTAGGAGCGGGAGTTGTTGCTACTGCAGTTGTAGTCCCTACTGTTTTGTTAAAACAAGAAAAAGGAGAAGATGTAATTATTGATCCTGTTAAGGAAGCAGAAGCAGAAATTAGTGTAGAAAGCAAAACTTCTGAAGGCACTATATATAAAGTATCCCCTAAGGATGCAAGCAAAAAGAAAATAACTGCTATTGAAAGCGTGTATATAGGCAATGATAAATTAGAAGAAATAATAGAATATGGTGTTAAACATGTTGATGAATCAGTCGAATTAACAATCAAAAAAGAAGCGTTTAAAAATCATAAAGGAATTGTTAAGGTTAATCCTATTGTAGAAGATAAAGAACCTGAATTTGATGGGCAAGTAACATCTGATGAGTGGGATGATGCAATAAAACAATTATTAGTTACTAATGAATCAAGAAATGTTACAGCAATTGAGAACATCACTGTTGCAACTCTTGGTTCAGTAGAAATGAGCTTTAAATTGGATGGATCAGAAGAAAAAGCGATTTCAAATAAGCAAGAAAAATTTACAAAAAAAGACGGAAATATTTACTATGCTTATTCTGGTGGAACATGGGAGAAAAAAGGCTCTCAATATTTCGAATTTGATGAATTTAATTTATCTACAATCGATCGCTATCTTAAAAAATGTGTTGGAGAATATAAAAATTTTAAATTTGAAAACGGTCAATACGAGAGAACTTTAGCCGGAGGTGATGTATTAATAATTAAATTTGCTGATCATAAACATATATCTGATTTTAATGCTGATATTTATTCTAAAGGTGTTAAAACTTTTGATGCTGATTATAAATTTAGTGATTACGGAACTACTAAAATTGAAGATTTCCCTGAATATATTAAGTCAATTGATTTATCTTGGGATGAAGAGTGTGGTTATTATGTAAATACCTTAGTGAATGGAGTTGATAAAAAGAAATATATTTTTACAATTACAATTGAAGATGGAGAAGAATCTGAATGGGACACTTTTGTACAATATTTTTACATTTCTTATCAAAATGAAGGAGATCAATTAGTGCCTTTAAATCCTAATTCTGTTGAAGTTTATGTAAATGGAGCGATTTATACTAATTACACATTTAATACAGAAAATACAAAAATAACTTTTGATCCTGTTATAGGCAATAACGCTGGTGATAAAATTTCAATAAAAGTTGAACCTACTGTTAAAATTAATTATCCTGCGACTCCTAAAGCCGATAATTATAAAGATTAAATGTTTTGTGTGATTTATTATAATATTTGTGTATGATCTTTGATAAATTAGAAAACCTATACAAATATAGTAATGTTAGTCCTTATTTTAAAGACGTAATTAATTTTATTAATAAAACTGACTTATCTACTTTAAAAGTAGAAAAGAAAGATATAACAGACAAAGTCTTTTATAACTCTCAAGAATATCTTGGAAAAGAAGATACAAATAAATTTGAATCGCATATCAAATACATTGATATTCAAGTAGTAATTAAAGGAGAGGAATATATCCATTATTCTAAGGATACTCCGATTATTGGAGAAACTAATGACAAGGATATGTATCTTACTACTTCCACAGATAAAACAATATTAAAACTCACTAAAGGAATGTTTGCGATTTTCCTTCCAGGAGAATTACATAATCCAGGATTAAAAGTAGATAATAATTTAATTAAAAAAGTTATTTTTAAAGTATCCGCTAAATAATTATATTTTTAAATCTTTTCTTAATTCTTTAACATTAGAATATTTTTTAGTTTTAACTTTTTTAGAAGAAATATTCTTAACTTCTTTAAACGCTTTTAGAGTTTCTTTGTTAGGTATTTCTAAAGAAAAAGGGATGCTATTAGATCTAACAACCGCTTTTAAATAGATAGTCATGGCAGCTGTCATACCTAACCCCAATTGATCAAAGATTTTTTCAGATTTTCTTTTTAAATCTTCATCTACTCTAATATTAATAGTGGCCATAATTACCTCAGTAATAATGTAACACACTATGCGCACAGTGTAAAGCAACAACTATTTCTTTAAACAATATTCTATTAATTTATTTACTTTTATACTTGCTAGACAAGTGGAAGTATCATTCGCGCCATAATAAATATAACAAGTATCTTTATTAATAAGCACTCCACAAGGGAATATAACATTATTTCTAAACCCATCTTTTAATTCATATTCTTCTTTAGGAATTAACAATGGATTATTAGATATTCCTAATATCTTACTAGGATCTTTTAAATCTAATAACATTACTCCACATACATATACTTTTTGCCACTTATCTTCATATCCGTTCTTACCTAACTCTTCATCTTTAATAACTGAATGGAATATCACAATATATCCCTTCTTAGTCTTAAGTGGGGGACATGCTGGACCTAATTTACAATTACAATATTTAACATCTTCAGTCGCTAATAAAAGCTTAGATTCTCCCCAATACTTAAGATCTTTAGAATAAGATATCCATGTATCAAATATTTCTTTATTTCTTCTAGAATATATTGGCATTGGTCTTTCTAATCTTACATACATCCCATTAATCTTTTCCGGGAATAAAACCATATTTCGATTATCAGGAGTAGATAACGAAATAATCTTATAAGATTTTAAGTCTTTATTTATCTTCATTATTCCTCCTCTTATACCATGATGAGTATCAAGAGCGAAGCACATATATAAATCATTGGATATTACTATTAATCTAGGATCATAAATTCTGACATTTTCACCTTTATTAATATCATCATATTTAATAAATGGTTTCTTATTAACTTTAAAGTGAATTCCATCAGAAGATATCGCTAATCCAAGATCAGTATGAAACTTTGTAATACTATCATTATTCACATAATAATCATTACGAAATATCATGATGTATTTATTATTAAATTTAGTAACACCTGCGTTAAATATTAAATGCGCATTATAAGGAATATCTTTTCTTGATAAAATCGGATTAGACTTATATCTAAGGATATCTTTAGATTCTTTAAGATTATATTTTTTAACTAAATCTTTATATTCCACGCTATTAATTATACTCAAAAAAATAGAGGCATCCCAATATAATATATACTATATATTTAGTATCATTTCGAATTCATAAAAACAAAAAACTTGTCAAGTATTTTTTTAAATTTTTATTTATAAAATCCCCTTTTTGCATTTCCCTATTCTATTAAGAAAAATTAATAAATACTATTAAAAATAATAAAAAGAAAAAGGATTATTGATTTTTTACATAATTTTGCTCCCTCGAACCATTAAATTTAAAAACTAGGTATTACAATGAGGCTAGTCAATTAAGGCAAGGAGCAAAATTTATGAAAAAATTAAATGAACTATATGAAGAATGGAATCGTTTAGGTAGTAATAAGCTAAATGATATATCCTTACCAAATTATTTCTTA
>DCIT01000020.1 GCA_002317145.1 Caryophanales bacterium UBA1719 | reverse complement strand
ACATGTTTATATGAAATAACAGTTACTTTAATGAAGTTGTTAACACCTATCCTTCCATTTACTATGGAAGAAGTTAATAATAACTTACCATATGCAACTAAGAAGAATCCTAACTTCTATGATTTCCCTAAACACACTGAAGTGTTTGTAAAAGATAAAGATTTAATTATTAACTTCATGAAGTTTGTCGAAGTAGCAGAAAAGATTTATAAGAAAATGGAAGAAGCAAGAAACGCGAAGATAATTGGATCTAGCCAAGAAGCAGAAGTTATCTTAACTTTAACTCCTTCGGAGAAAAAAGAAATTAACTTACATGAATATGATGAGTTATTAAGAATATTAATTGTTTCTAAGATTACTATTAAAGATGGGGATGAGTTTGCGGTGGAAGTTAAACACGCTCCAGGAGAGAAGTGCCCACGTTGTTGGAACTATGTTGAAGAAACAGTTACTCTAGAAGATGGCACAAAAGTATGTAAGAGATGTCATAAGGTATTAACTAATGAAAAATAAATTTACTTTAGTAAACATAAAAAAATTCTTATTACACTTAGTTAAGTCTCCCCTTTTCTATGTGCTAATTGGATTAATCGCTATTGATATTATTTCGAAGTGGTGTGTTGAACTCAATTTAAAAGAAGGTCAAACAATTGTTATTATTCCAGGACTTATTCAAGTTACATTAACTCATAATACTGGAATGGTGTTTGGTATTGGTGGAACCTTAGGAGCAAGAATCGCTATTATAATAATTAGACTTATATTAGCAATCGCTATTCCTATATGTGTTTTTATTTATTCTTCGCAAATTAAAACAAGATATCGCGTAATTATTTTAATGATATATGCAGGGTGCATAGGTAATTTAATAGATGGGATGTTTTATTGGGAGAAGACTGTTGGATTTAATGGAGTCATAGACTGGATTCAATTCCCGTGGAAATGGTTCTCATATATTTTTAATCTCGCGGATGCTTTTATTGTTATTGCCGTATTCTTAGCTATTATCTTTATCATCATAGATGAAGTTAAAGAAGTAAAAGAAAGAAGTAGAAGAGGAGAATATACTCTTACTCCAGAAGAATACGAAAAGAAATTAAAAGCCGAAAAAGAACAAAATGAAAATAACAATAAATAAAGAAGTAGAAGGCAAAAGAATAGATATCGCTATTCCTTTATTAGATAATTCTTTTTCACGCTCTCAAATTCAAAAGTATATTAAAGATAATAATTTATTAGTGAATTCTTCATTAATTAAATCTAGTTATAAAGTAAAAGAAAAAGATATTGTTGAAATTAATGAAGATATCACTAATACATTAGAAAAAGAAAATATACCTTTAAATATTGTTTATGAAGATGATGATGTCATAGTGATAGATAAACCTAGAGGTTTAGTTGTTCATCCTGGAAATGGAAATCATAATCATACTTTAGTAAATGCTTTATTATTTTATACTGATAAGTTATCTAATATTGATGCGACTCGTCCTGGCATTGTTCATAGAATAGATAAAGATACATCTGGATTATTAGTAGTAGCAAAGAATAATATCGCGCATAGATTTTTAGCTAATCAATTACTTGATCATACTATGCATAGAGAATATCTTGCATTAGTTAATGGAGTAATTAATGAAGATAAAGGAAAGATAATTGCTCCGATAGGAAGAGATAAATCTAATCCTTTAAAAATGGCGGTAGATGTCTCTAAAGGCAAAGAAGCAGAAACAACATTTATTGTTAAAGAAAGATTTAAGACTGCTACATTAGTGGATATTAAATTAAAGCAAGGACGCACTCATCAAATTCGTGTTCATTTTAATTATATTAATCATCCTGTTATAGGTGATACCACATATGGGAGAGATAACACTAAATTAATTAAAGATGGTCAAATATTACACGCTTATAAAATTAGTTTTATCCATCCAACTAGTAAAAAAGAAATGAGCTTTACATCTCCTATCCCAGAATACTTTAAAAAAGCTATAGAACTATATAAATAAACTTATTTATTTAGTTTCTCAACAACTCTTTTATAATTTTTAAAACTCTTTTTAACTATACTATCTAAGGCTTTTATACCTTTATCCTTGGCAAAGCTTAGAGCATAAGCATCAACTATATCTCCGCCGCCATGAGGAACATTAGTATTATATTTTTTATTTATCTCTTCTAACTTTAATAAGAAGTTATATCTTGCGATGACACTAGCTAGAGCAACGGAAGGAAAATAACTTTCGCCTTTCGTGTGAAAGAATACCCCTTTTACAACTTCTTTTTCATCTTTTAAATGATCATAATAACATTCTTTAGATTCAAATTGATCAACACAGAAATTCTTAATAGAAGGATATTTCTTCTTTAAGTTTAATAACGCTCTATTATGTAAATAACATTTGATTTTATTCATATTAAAATCTTTGCTTGCTAGTTCGTTAAACTTTTTATTATCTACAACTAAAGAAGAATATTTAAATTCTTTAACAACTATTTTTCCTAATTCCATTATTCGTTTATCTGAAATCTTTTTAGAATCAGTAATATGTAATTGTTTTAATCTAGGTAAATCAGATTTCTTTACTAAAGCGGCAACTACAACTATTGGACCAAAGAAATCGCCAGTACCAACTTCATCACTACCTATTTGATCATTAGTAAAAACAAAGTTTTTAGGAATAAATACTGCATCTTCGGTATCTTTCTTTTTTGTATCATTAATAGAATCTTCTATTTCAAGATCTAAATCATCTAATAAA
>DCIT01000043.1:8795-9156 GCA_002317145.1 Caryophanales bacterium UBA1719 | reverse complement strand
GTCTCCGGTATTGGTTCTGCTACATTTGAGAAAATTAAAAATTATATAACTCTCAAATGACGTATCTATTTATCTTTTTAGGCTTATTCCTCGGATTAAGCCTATTAAGAAATGTAGTGATATTTACTCTTTTAGGTGCTGGATGTTTGATATTTACTTATTTCCGATTTAGGAAAACGGTTTTTATTTCTTATATCAGCGCCTTTGTAGTAGGAGTCCTTGTATCAATTTTAAGTTTTAAACTTAATCCAGATTCAGGGACTTATTTAGCTTTTGTAATAGACGCGAGAGAAAACTATGTCATCGTATGGTCGCGTTTTGAAAGGTTTATTGTTTACCAAAAGAATAACTCATATGAGTT
>DCIT01000043.1:8153-8695 GCA_002317145.1 Caryophanales bacterium UBA1719 | reverse complement strand
AAAGGTGTTACAAGAGAATTAAATGTAGCAAACTTAGAAATCGTTTTTTCTAATTTTATAAAAATTAAAGCTTATAAAATGCGATTTCTATCTTTGTTCAGTGGTAACGCAAAAGATTTAATTGATGCATTGTTATTTAATGTTAAGAACTATGATGGCGAGTTAATTAGTTATGCTAATAATTTTAATATTTCCTATTTATTCTCTACAACAGGAATTTATATATCGTTAATATTTTCTGCAGTTGAATATTTATTGTTTATTAAATTAAACGAAAAACATAGTAAGCTTTTTGCTTTTATCATTTTATCTTGGTATTTAATTTTCGCTTTAAATAAAGTAGGTATTAGAAGAGTTTTATACTTAAAGATATTTTCTTATATAAATAAATTTTATTTAAAAAATAAAAAGAATCGTATAGAGCAGCTATCAATAGTAGGAACAGGAATGTTAACTTTAAATCATTATCTTGCTTATCAACAAGCTTTTTATATTGGTATCTTTATTTCAATTTTTTATTATTTTATTTCTTCAACATTTAA
>DCIT01000043.1:6635-8068 GCA_002317145.1 Caryophanales bacterium UBA1719 | reverse complement strand
TTATTCTCAAATAATTCATTTCATGCTTTAGGTTTTATTATTCAATGGATAGTGACTCCATTTACTTTAATTTATAGTGTTTTTGGGTTAATTTCTTTTTATACTTATCCGATTCAAGCAGTATTTAACGGGTTTGCAAACGGAATTATGTATTGCTTAAAAGGATTATCTTATATTGATTATTCAATACCTTTTAAAGAATTTAATTCGTATTGGATTTTACTTTATTACATTCTATTAATAATCGCTATTTATTTTATGGAGGGTTATTCATATAAAAAAAGTTATGCAGTATTTTCTATAATCGGAACACTTTGCATATTTCAAATGATTCCCTATGAATATTTATATGCTGATTCAATAACCTTTTTAAATATTGGACAAGGAGATTCTGCGGTTATTAGACATAAAAATAAAACTATAATGATTGATACTGGTGGATTAACTTATAAAGATGTTGCAACTAGTTGCACTATTCCTTATTTGAATAAAAAAGGGATATGGAAAATTGATTACGTTTTTGTTTCTCATAGCGATAACGATCATAAAGGAGCCTTATCTTCTTTAAAACAAAACTTTAATGTTAAAAATGTTATTGATACATCTGATCCATTTAATATAAATATTGATGGATTAGAAATTCAAAACTTAAATAATTGGGCGAATGAATTTACAGACGTAAATGATAAATCTCAAGTACTGAAATTTAGAATCGCTGATAAAAATATTTTAATGATGGGAGATGCTTCGACTAAGATAGAAAACAAAATGATTAGTTATTATTCTGAAGAAATAAATAATATAGATATATTAAAAGTTGGACATCATGGTTCTAAGACATCATCAAGTTTTGAATTTTTAAATTATGTTAAACCCAAAGAAGCGATAATTAGCGTTGGATATAAAAATACGTATGGTCACCCTGATAAAGAAGTAATAGGATATTTAGATCAATTAAATATTAAATATAAAAGAACGGATATAAACGGAAGTATAACTTATTATGGTAATTCCTTATTAAAAGCTTAGTTTTCATATATAATATGAATGATGATTTATATATTTCATTCTCTCATTCAGAAAAGCTTCTTAAAAAGAGAAGCAAAGAAAATAGTGAAATCTTCTATTCAAGAAGAGAATGATTTTAACTTTGCGAAATTTGATGCAATTGAAAATACATTAAAAGAAATTACAGATGCTTGTCTAGAAGTTCCGATGTTAGAAAACAAAAAAGTTGTAATAGTGGAGAACGCCTTCTTTTTAGCATTAAACAATAAAACTAAAGATAAAATTAATTCTGAAAAAGATTATGAATATTTTATTAAATATTTAAAAAAACCATGCGAAGAAACAGATTTAATTTTATTAGTCTATTCCGATAAATTAGATACAAAAGGAAAAATATACAAGGCATTAAATGGTAAAGCTAACAT
>DCIT01000043.1:2211-6606 GCA_002317145.1 Caryophanales bacterium UBA1719 | reverse complement strand
TTAAAAGAAAAAGATTGGGAGAAATATACTCAGACTTTAGTAGATAAAAGAAAGTTGAATATTGAATATAGCGCAATCAAAGAACTAGCTAAACGAACATTAAATGATCGTGATCGTTTAATTAATGAGATTGAAAAGCTCTCGTTATACAGTGATAAAATCAATTTAAACGACATTGTTACATTAGTCGCCGAACCAATCGAGGATAGCGCTTTTGCGCTTTCTAATGCTTTATTAAAAGGTGATACAGCATCAAGTTTATTTACTTTTTATGACTTAATGAAAATTAAAAATACTCAACCAGAAGTATTATTAATGATGCTTGCATCACAATTTAGATTTATATACACAGTTACTTATATGTGTAACAAGCAAGGCAAAGATTTACTTGATGTCGCCAGTGAATTAAATGCTAATGAATTTAGAGTTAAAATCGCTTATCAAAACGGTAAAAAACTAAAGAAGATAACAAAGTTATTTGATGATATATACGATTTAGATTTAAAAATAAAAAGTGGTCGAATCGACCACGTTTTAGCTTTAGAATTATTCTTAATTAATTTTAAGAAAAATTATTTTTAAATTATTTAATTGAGTTAACTAATTTAGCAATTTCAGCTTTTTGTCTTGCTGCAGTATTTTTATGTTCTGCATGAGTTGACACAGCTTTGTCAATTAAACGGCATGCATTTCTACGTGCAGTTTCGGCAGCAGCTTTATCTTTCTTTTCAACTGCTAAACGAACTTTTTTCATTTCTGTACGTAAAGCACTGCGTGCAACAATATTTCTTTGATGGGCTTTTTCATTAGTACCAATACGTTTAATTTGTGATTTAATTTGAGCCATATAATTTCCTCTTTTTAACTTTAGTTAGTATATAAAAATTCTCGCTTATTTACAACTAGAATCTAATATTTCTTTTGCAAATTCATTTAAAGTTGTAAGTTTTCCATATTTTTCAATTGGAATTTTTATCATGAATTCTTTTTCTATTTCACTTATTAATGTGATGTAAGTCATTGAGTCAGAATGTAAATCATTTATCCAATGAGCGTTACCTTTTATAGCATCTTTTCTAAATAAAACCGCTTGATAAACTTTTGTTAATCTATCGACAACATTGTCTTTAATGTGCTGATCATAACGCGCTAATATATCGACAACGCGATGTTTATTATTTTCTTTATATTCACCTTTTTTATAATTGCTTTGGACTTCATGTCTTTTTACTTTTAGTGAACTAGATAATGGTAATGCTAGTTTAGTAACAATTATTTTTGAAGCTTGTTTATTTAATGGTAAAGAAGAATTAACTTTGTTAAGTTCATCTTCAATATCATCATTTGATTCAACTACTAATATTATTTTATTTCCGCCATCAAAGGCTGCTAAATTATTAACACCTTTAACATTTTTAAAATATGATTCAATTTCATCTGGATAGACATTTTCTCCATTAGATGAAATGATGACATCTTTGATTCTACCTTTTAAGTAATATCTATTATATTCATCTTTTTCAAAGATATCTCCAGTAGGATAAAATCCTTCTTTGTCTAATTTTGTAGGAACTTCTTCACCTTTAATAATTTCTTTAAAGTGGGTGATATCTGATTTAACTAATAACTCACCTTTTCTATCAATTTTATAAGTTACTCCATTAAATGGTTTTCCAATACTACATTTAATGCGATCTTCAATCTTTGTTGATAAATCAACAGAAGTAACTCCTACTTCAGTCATTCCATATCCGTTATATAAAGGATATCCAATTCCATTAATGATAGAACTTACTTCATTAGTGAGATAACCTCCACCGGAAATTAAGAATTTAATGTTATTACCAAATATATTTTCTTTAACTTTCTTCTCGACTAATCCAATCATTAATCCCGCTTCTCTTAATCCGATTTTTCCTAAGTTATGATCAATTAATTTATTTACTTTACTTCTAGTTTCATCATCTAATTTATTCATGAAATTTTTAATAACTACTTCGTAGAATAAAGGAACATGGAAGATATGAGTAACTTTTAATTCACGGATATCTTTAACTAAAGAAACAGGATCATTAAAGTCAGTTAATACAATCGTGCAATTATAGAATGTGTACCATAAAAACATTGTTGAAAACGCAAAGATATGATGTAAAGGAATTAATGCAATTAATCGTAAATCTTCAATAGATGGTTCATAAATTAAATCTAGATTATCTTTTGGAATATTAATAGAAGCATTTAATTGGTTAACCATGTTTAATCCATTAAAGACCATTAATTTAATATTTCCAGTAGTACCTGATGAGCAGAATATAACTTCATCACTCCATGTCGGTTTAAAATGAATATCTTCAGTAATATCATTGATATTATCTTTAGTAACTGTCTTTACTGAATATTGATTATTATCATCAGTAATAATTCCAATTGCTTTACTTTGTTTTAATAAATTTTCAGTATTTTCTTTATTTAGTTTTGCATCAATTAAAATAGGACGATGCCCGGACATTAATAAGCCCCAGAAAATAAAACACCATGCTGGAGTATTTTTTAATTTAATAGCGACTACAGAATCTTTTTTACTATTATTAAATAGTACTGATAATTTATTCGCACATCCATGTGACATACGATTATATAGTTCATAAGTGTATTCTCTAATCGTCCCAGTATCTTCATGGTGAATAAATGCTAAACGTTCAGGATGAGAATTCATGACATGATGAAAAATATTAGAGAAAGTTGTCTCTCCACGTGAAAGCATTTTAGAGCTTTCGTCTAACATGTTTTGAGTCAATGTCAGTTTACTCATAGACAATATTTTAACTTAAAAACAAAAGTAAATATATAATTAATTACATGATAAATAAAAGCGACTATAGAATCATTTATATGGGGACACCAGAAATATCCGCTAAAACATTCGCAGAATTAATCAAAAGCGGATGGAATTTTATTGCTCTTATTTCACAAATGGATAAAGAAGTAGGAAGAAAAAGAAAATTAGAAGATACTCCTACTAAAGTAGTCGCAAAAAAATATAACATTCCAGTCTATCAAAAAGAAAAGATCAGATTAGACTATGAATTTGTTAAAGAATTAAAACCAGATTTAATCTTAACATTTGCATATGGTCAAATAATACCTCAAGGATTATTAGACATACCAAAGTATGGATGTTTAAATCTTCATGGATCTTTGCTCCCTAAATATCGAGGCGCTGCTCCTATTCAAAGAGCGATTATGAACGGAGATAAACAAACCGGTATTACCTTAATGGAAATGATAGATAAGATGGATGCTGGAAGAATGTATGCTAAAGAAGTAGTGGACATTACTCCTGAAGATAACTTCTCATCTTTATCAATTAAATTAAGCAATGCTGCTACTAAAATAGTTAATAATAATTTATTAAATTATTTTGATAATAAATTAAAAGGTGAAATTCAAGATGAAAGTAAAGTAACAATCGCGAATAAAATTACTACAGAAGAAGAACATATCAATTTAAATTTATCTAGTGAGCAACAAATAAATTATATCCGTGCCTTAAGCGATATTCCTGGTGGTTATTTTCTTTTAAATAATGAAAAACTTAAAGTTTATAAAGCAAAATTATTTTCTAATGAAACTAAAAATGAAATCGGAAAAATTATTTTAAAAGAAAAACATCTTTGCTATCAAGCTAAAGATGGATTAATTGAATTATTATTAATCCAACCACAAGGCAAAAATAAAATGAATGCCATTGATTTTTATAACGGTCATAAAGATATAATAAATTTTAAATTATCTTAATATATTTAAGATATAATAATTAAAAGTGAGGTAATCTATATGGGATTATTTGATAAATTTAAAAAGAATAAAATTGATGAGAATACAATATTTTCTCCAATTAAAGGCGATGTAATCGCTATTGAATCATTAAAAGATAAAACTTTTGCTGATAAAGTTATGGGAGATGGAATTGCTATTATTCCAACTGAAGGAAAAGTTTATTCACCAGTTAACGGAACAATCAATGCTATCTTAGATACTCATCACGCATATGGTATAACTGCTGATGCTGGATATGAAATCTTAATTCATATTGGACAAGATACTGTTAATTTAAAAGGTGAACATTTTACTTGTAATGTAAAAGAAAACGATAAAGTTAAGAAAGGTCAATTACTAGGAACATTTGATATTGATGCAATTAAAAAGAAAGGATATAACTTAGCTACTCCAATAATTTTAATTGCTGGTGGCGATTACAATATCGCTGAAAAAACTAACGTTAAATCAATTAATGTTGGTGATGAATTACTTAAATTAAGTAAATAATTAAAGTTTAAAGCCTTTCTTTGAATAGGCTAATTTACCATTAACGTAAGTTTGATAAACATTAAA
>DCIT01000043.1:277-2126 GCA_002317145.1 Caryophanales bacterium UBA1719 | reverse complement strand
ACATTTTTACTGGCTAAGTTAATTATTTCTTCAAATTTAAGATTAAAAATCTTCTTAGCATTTTTTAAAGCATCATTCATTTTTAAGATAGATCCTGCTAAGGTGCCATCTTTTAGTTTTGCGGTTAATCCTTTTTTATAAACTGGGTATGTTCCTAATTTATAAATTCCATCTGGCATATTTCTTGCTTCCATAGAATCAGTGATTAATATTAGATGTTCTTTACCTTTATTCTTTAATAATAATTGTGCAGCCTCTTTAGAGACGTGTTGAAGATCTAATATTAATTCAGAATATATTTCTTTATGTAATAACGCTTCTCCAACTAATCCGATATCGCGGTGATGTAATTTACTCATAGCGTTATATGTATGAGTGGTGCATGTAGCTCCAGCTTTAATAGCTCTTTCAGCATCTATTGCTTTAGCGTTACTATGTCCCATAGAAACAACAATATTATTTTTAACTAAATATTTAATGAAGGCATTATCGGCTTCCTCAGGGGCGATAGTAATCATTTTGATATTATTCCCGCTTGAAGTTAAAAAGTCTTTCATATCATTGATATTAGGCTTAATTACATACTTCTCATCTTGAGCGCCTTTATAAATTTTAGAGATGAATGGACCTTCTAGATGTACTCCAAGGATTTTAGCTTCACCATTTATATATTTTTTATTCTTAATGTTTTTAAGAGCATCTTTAATATCTTTCTTACTCATGGTCATAGTGGTTGGACAAAAAGATGTTGTACCATCTTTAACAAGATTAGAAGCGATGATGTGTAATGCATTTTTATCTTTATGCATGGTATCTGCGTTACTAACACCATGAATGTGTTCTTCGATAAATCCTGGGACAATAATATATTTACTATTTAACGTGATAGCGTTCTTTTCTGGTTTTGTTGAAAAGAACTTATCACCTTTAATAGTTAAGCTAGATTTAATTACTTTTTTATTATTTAAATAAATATTTGAATTTTTAAAAGATATCATAAAAGACTTGCAGCCTCTTTATCAGCGTAGATAGTGACACTTGGATGTTTGCATAATATTGATGCTGGTAAATCAGTGGTAACTTCTTTGCTCATTAATCTTTTTAATGCTTCCGCTTTATTACTACCGGTAATAATAATGACAATATGTTTAGCGTTCATGATGCTTTTTAATCCCATAGAGACAGCTTTAGTTGGAACTTCAGATATTGAATTAAAGAATCTTGAATTATCTTTAATTGTTGATTCTTTTAATGTAACTTCATGAGTTAAGGTATCAAATGATGTACCTGGTTCATTAAAGGCGATATGTCCATTTGAACCGATTCCTAAGATTTGAAAATCGATTCCTCCATGATCTTTAATTTTTTGATCATAGTTTTGATAATAATCTTCACTATCTTTATTAGTAGATGGAACATGAGTTTTACTTTTAACTAAGTTAACATGTTTAAATAAATGTTCATTCATAAAGTAGTGATAACTTTGATTATGATCTTCACTTATTCCGACATATTCATCAAGATTAAATGTAGTGACGTTACTAAAATCGATATCTCCTTCTTTATAAGCTTTAATTAATTCATCATAGACTCCGATTGGAGAAGATCCTGTAGCGAGTCCTAAAACAGCGTTATTTTTTCTTCTTAATAAAGATTGAATTTCATCTTTAATCGCAACATAAATTTCTGGTTTACTCATTATCTTTAATTCCATATATAAATTCCTACCTTATATATAAATTATATATTCAATAAAAAAATTTAGAAGAATATAAAATAAAATTTTATTAAATTGTAGTAAGATTATTTAGATGAAAAAATATCTAAATTTATCTGTTCATGATTTAGT
>DCIT01000043.1:0-209 GCA_002317145.1 Caryophanales bacterium UBA1719 | reverse complement strand
AAGAGGAAGTGAGATTCATTCTTCTTATCAAAAATATCGTACAAAAAATTATTCTAGTGAATATTATTTAAAAACTTCTTTAGAAGTTGATGATTATATCGTAAACATCGAAGGAAGAGCGGATGGAATTTATTTTGATGATATTCCCACGATCGAAGAAATTAAATCCACTGTAGATGACTTAGAGAAATTTTATAAAGAAAATAAAG
>DCIT01000016.1:5688-6883 GCA_002317145.1 Caryophanales bacterium UBA1719 | reverse complement strand
CCAAACATTGCTGAGGCTAACCAAACTTTATGATGTGATGTTTGTTTACCATCAACAACAACAGTAGCATTCTTAGTTTTAAATTTAGTTAATAATAATTTAACAGCTATACCAGAATAGTTAATTTTAGCATTAGGATCTTTCTTGCGAATTTCATCTCCTGCTAAGCAGGTATCACCATCAATACCATATCCAATACCGTTAATAAATCTTCTTTTAATTCCATTAACTGTAATTAATGGTAAGCGCCTAATAAATGGTTTTAAATCTACTCTACCATCTTTTTCATATTGAGCGACATCTCTATAGAAGTCATTACCTGAACCACATTTAGCATAGCTAACTTTGCATTTAAAGTTATGACCATAAGTTTCATTAACAAATCTATTTAAAGTTCCATCTCCTCCACAAAGAATGAGTTCATCATTCTCTTTTAGATGCGCTAAGAACTTTTTAGCATCTAATCCAATGACAGATTGAAATTTTGCATCTTTAGCAAAAGTATCCGCCCACTTTTTAGCATCTTCTTGTCCATGTGAATTATTGGCAAGAGGATTAAATAAGACATAAATCATAATTTAACTCCTTTTTAATTAATAATATTATATCAAAAATATGGATAAATTTATATTCTTAATTGATAATTTTAAAAAAACATTATTATTTATAATAATTTAGAGTAGAATATTACTCCGTTATGGAAAAAGTAAGAAAAAGTTTTGGATTACCAACTGGTATAGCGATGGTCATCGGTATTGTTATCGGATCAGGAGTATTTCTTAAAGCTGGTGATGTATTAAAACTAACAAGCGGAAATCTAGCCTATTCATTATTAGCCTGGTTAACTGGTGGACTTATCATGGTCGTATCTGGTTTTTGTTTTGCCGTATTTGCGAATAAAGTAGAAAAATTTAATGGTGTTATTGATTATGTTGAACACTCCACTAATAGAAGATTTGGATATCATCTAGCTTGGTTATTTACTACTTTATATTATCCAACTGTCGCTAGTGTTGTCTCTATCTTTGCCTCAGCATATTTCTTACATTTAACTGGATTAGACACTGTTGTATTAGGTAAAGAAATGGGAGTCATTTATGAATTATTAAGTAAATGGCCAACATGGATATTAGCCTTTATTTTCTTAGTCTTATTCTTTACATTAAATTATTTCGCTCCAAGAATATCTGCGAAA
>DCIT01000016.1:0-5624 GCA_002317145.1 Caryophanales bacterium UBA1719 | reverse complement strand
GGTTTATTTGCATCTTTATTAAATAAAGATTCAGGCATTATCAATGCCTTTAATAAACCAGCGACAGATATAACAGGTATTACAAATAATTTTGGTGCCGCAGTTAAGAAAACAGCGTTCGCTTATGAAGGCTGGGTATGCGCTACATCAATTAACGCTGAGTTAAAAGATAGCAAAAGAAATCTTCCTAAAGCATTAGTGATTGGTACAATCGCTGTTGTTATTTTTTATCTAGTATATTTTATTGGTGTATCGGCAATATTAGGAAATAAAGATGCAATTAGTTTAGGAGCAAATGCTCCATTACAAATATTCTATAAATTAATGGGACCAGCTGGAGAAAAGATCTTTACTATCTTTATATTAATATCTTGCTTAGGTACCGTTAATGGAGTTGCTGCCGCTAACTCTAGAGGCTTATATACTATGTCTATAAGAGGTTTAGGACCTTGGGCGGATAAAGCTAGTAAACTAGATAAAAAAACAGGTATGTCTAAGATATCCTGTATCTTTGGATTTGCGACTGCGGTATTTAATTTAGCTATTTGGATATTAGCCTTACAAGAAACTCCTATCCCATATTTTAAACATCTCGGAAGTATGGATGAAATAGTATGCGCAATTATATATGGATGTTATATATTAATGTTTATTTATATGATTCGTAACTTTAAAGATTTAAATATATTTAATAGATATGTCATGCCTATAATTGCCATTATTGGTTGTTCATTCTTTATATTATGCGGTACTGGTTTATATCAATTAATAGCAGGACAAGGCACCGGAGATTTAATTAACTTTGCTATCTGGTTATCTTTATTTGCAGCAATAGAAATACCAAGCTTCTTTTTCTATAAAAAAGATAATATAAAGATAAAGAAATAGTCTTTAAAACTAATATATAAGCTATAATATTAAATAGATTAGGAGGCATATATATTATGTTTCAATGTTTATGGAATCCTGGTAAAACTACCCCTGGAATGTTAGAGGAATGTTTACAAACACCAGGTACTTTTAAATGGTACGTAGTACCTTTATTTGTTATTCTTTTTTATCTAGTATGGGTTAATCTAAGAAAGAAAAGATACTCAATAGTATTTGGAGGCTTTGCCTTCTGGCTTTGGGATGTCTTTAATGAAACTTGGAACTCAATGGTTTATGCCTGCACTGGTCAACCAGTCTGGGGTACTACTAAAGCTGGAGGAAGCGCCTATCAAATATTAATTGGATATAACATTGAAATATCTATTATGTTTATGATTCTAGGTATGGCCGCATGCTACATGTTAGAAACCTCTAAAGGAGTAGAAGGTGAAGGAGTAGCGTTCTTTGATGGCAATAAGAATTGGTTAAGAGATCCTAATAATATGTACTATTATGCGGATGTTAGAGATTCTAAATTACCAGCTAAAACATTAAAGACAAAAAGAAAAGCTATCTTAAAAAGAATATTAGTAATAGTCTTAGGAAGTATCTCCGCAGTTATCATTGAAATAATCTTAAATGCATTAGGAGTATTAACCTGGGAGAAACCTTGGTGGCAAGCTAGCTTCCCATTCATATTATTCTTAATCGGATATGTTCCATTCTTTGTCGCAGCTGTAGTTATTCATGACTTACCAAGAAAATGGCAAATCAGAGGATTATTAATTGAACTAGCAATTGTTGTAACACTATTGATAATCGCTGGTAGCTTAGGTATGTTAGGACATCAAGTTAGATTTAACTCAGATGGTTCTTGGACTTGGATCGGACGTTGGTATAACGGACCATTAATTAGATAATTAATTTATTAAATTAAAAGAAAAACGTCGAAAGGCGTTTTTCTTTTTTATTTATTAGGTATAATAAAGATATCCAAGGTGAAAAGTAAGGTGTTCGATCACGACGCATATAAGAAATTATGTGGATGCAGCGCTTCCGGAAAGTCACTCATCCGGTGGATACATATATAAGAGTGTCGATAGACACTTTTTATTTTTTGTTGCAAATATAATTCGCGTTATAAGTATTAAATACTAAAACAACTTGGCTAATGATATATAAGAAATAAACTGCATTAAATTTCTCTAATATCTTTGTTGCAAAACTAACTTTTAGCATATCTAATCCAATAAATAAATCAGAGACTGCAAAGATAGCGAAGCCAACAATTAAGATTGGATCTTTGAATATAATTGCATAAGCAATATTAACTAAAATATTAATAAAATAAATAAAAGCAAAAGCGTTTCTAGCAGTTAATTTATTAATTCCAAGTAAGATAAATGGAATAATAAGCATTAAAGCAACACGAACTATTATCATGATTAAACTTCTTTTCTTACTTTCATCTCTAAAATAGAAATAAACTGCATAGATTAATTGAACAACTAAATAAATTAAAATACCTACATTTAAATTCTTCAATAGAATCATAAATATATCAGCGATTATAGTTACAAACTCCGCTAATAAGAACATATAATCATTCTTTTTAAAGAATGAGAAAACTAATATTAAAGGTATGATAGAGAAGACATATGGTCTAGATGCATCTTTACCATCTTTACCGCCACCAAATACAAGAATTAAAATTAATACTGCTAAAGAACAAGCAAGTAAAACACCCATTAAAACTTTAGTAATTGTTTTAGAAACTTTTTCATCTCTAAAACTAAATATTTGATCTAACTTTTTATTCATAATTATTTAACCTCCTCTAATGTATTAAAATAATTATTTTTATTTTTGTTCAACATAATTATAACCTGAGATGGTAGATATAAGAAATGTAAAAAATTAAATGAATTTAAAAAGTTTTTAAATACATTACCATCAGGAAGAAGCATATTCATTCCGATAATTAAATCAGATAACGCAAAAATAGTAAAAGCAATAATTAATAGTTTATCTTTTAAAATAATCGCACAAACAATATTAGTTAATAAATTAACAAAATACATCACCGCAAAAGCCATAACTAAATTAAAACTATTCTTCATAATTAGATAAGCTAATAAACAAGCTAATCCCATCATAATAGGACGAATAATCGTTATGATTATTTGTCTATTTTTGTTTGAATCTCTAAAGAAGAAATATGCAGCATATGATAATTGAACAAAAATATAAATTGAAAATCCTACCGGTTCATAATGATAAATCATTAAAGCGACATCGCCAGCAATAGTAATAAACTCACCTAACAAAATTAAATAGTCATTTTTTCTAAAGAAAGATGCAATAAATAATAAAGGAATTAAGGCAAACAAAACATAGGCATTTGAATTACCCGCGCATATAAAAGACATCGCAATTAAAAAATAAATAAAAACTAAAACAATAAATATTTTTTCGAAAAATTTAAAATAGTAATTATCTCTAAATCTAAATAGTTTACTTAATTTAGGATTCATTATTAATCAATATACTCGCCTGGTATTTCAATAACCATATCACTTATTGGATAAGTAACACATGGATGAATTTGATTAGATGTTTTATCAGCATATCTTCTTGAATCAATACCCGCTACAAAATATCTACCGGTAACAACACGGGATCTACACCATCCACATTCTCCACTACGACATCTACTAGGAGCAACAATCCCTGCTCTTTCTATCGCGACTAAAATTGATTCATCATTTTTAGCAGGAATATTATAGTATTTAGGACCTTGTTTAATAGTTAATGTAAATGTTTTGTTTTTCGCTAATTCAGGATATCCGTTTAACTTAGTGACATCTAAATTACTAGCAAAAGATTCTTTTCTAATTAATCTTCTAGGAAGTTTTAAATTTCTTAATTCTTTTTCTAAATAAGAATACATTGCTCCTGGACCACATATATAAATAGAATAATGTTCTGGAGCATACTTCTTAATTAAATTAGAAGTAATAAATCCATTCTCATATCCCTTCTTATTTTCATCAGAAAGAACATGCACTACTTTTACTTTATCTGTTGCTTGAGTTATTTCTTTTAATTCTTTCTTAAATAAAATACTTTCTTCATTCTTACTACCAGAAAGAATTATAAGATTAAAATTCTCAATTTTATCTCTTATAGCATAAGCCATAGAAAGAAATGGCGTGATTCCTGATCCACCTGCTAAAGCAACAATAGTTGATTCATCGCGATATTTTTGATAATAGAATTCTCCTAATGGAGAAGATATTGTTACAGGAGTACCAACTTTAAAATTCTTTAAGATATAAGGTGCGGCAAAACCATCACTATTTTCTTTAATTGTAATTGCGTATTTTCCATCTAACGCCCATTTAGGAGATGAAGAAATAGAATAAGCACGCGTGATAAATGATCCATCAATTTTTAATTTTAATGAAATATATTGTCCTGCTCTAAAGTATGGTAAAGCTTTTTGATTTTTATATCCTAAGATAAATGTTTTAGCATTGCCTTTCTTATGATCAATAATATCTAATACTTCAACATTTAAGAAATTAGGATGTAATTCTCTAGCGTTTTTATTAATCGCCCAATCACCTACTATTTCATTAGGTTTGGCTTTATTAATCATTTTTTCTCTAGTCTTCTTTTGGTTTTTAAACTTGAGCATATCAAGTACACCAATGAGTTTAACTTTAACATTCGCCATAACTCTACTTACCCTCCCATTCTCTTAAATCTTTTAAGGCAAGTTTACCTACTAAACTACCACATATATAAGCAGCAGAATATCCGTCACCTCTAGGACCTGCTGCTCCTATTGGTCTAAGACCTTTAATAGGATAATCTTCTTTAAGTGACATAAGTCTAGCCATAATACCATCCCATGTCGCTGCTTCATATCCATAGACACTACCTTCAGGAGAATTTAAATATCTAGCAAAAGTTAAAGGAGAAGCTATGCTTACTTCTTCAATATGACCAGTCATATCAATACCAGTCTTATCTTTTACTAGTTTAATCATCTTATCAGTAAATTTCTCTTTTAAACTCACATAATTTTCTTGAGTGACATTGCTCCATTCTTCACTGCTACCCATTGTGGTTATAGAACATATGCATGTTCCTTTAGGAGAAGCTTCTGGAGAAGCAACGTTAACACATAAGAAGATACAGAATTGATTTGAATCAATACTCTTATTAATATTGGTATATTCTTTTTTAGTATCAGAACTTCCACCTAAGAAATAAGCGTAATTAGTGATACCTAATGTTTTATAATCACAATCTAATCCAAAGTAAACAGTAAACATTCTAGCTGAGTATCCACCATTATGTTTTCTCGCATCAATTAATTTCTTTTCTCTAACTGGTACTAATTCTTTTTTCATCATCTTGCCATATATAATTTCAGGATTAATATTTGCTAAACACATCTTGGTATCTACAACACCTAAACTAGTTCTAACTCCACATAAAGCATTATTTTCAAATAAGAATTCTTGAGCTTCACAGTTAAACCAAGCTTCACCACCTAATTGATAAAATCTATTAAGCATTGCCATTGACGCTTCATGTGATGTATGAGCAGGTATAACTGCTCCTAACTTAACATATCTTTGCATCATTGAAGCGTAATGGAAGAAAGGCATACGATCTAAATCAACACCTAAATATCCCCAATATACAGATAAGATATCTTGGCACTTCTTTGGAAGTTTCAT
>DCIT01000018.1:10555-11399 GCA_002317145.1 Caryophanales bacterium UBA1719 | reverse complement strand
AGAAGCTGAAGAAAATAAAGAAGCTGATGAAAAGAGAAAAGGAGACGTTGAACTCAAGAATAAAGCTGAACAATACTTGAATAGTATTGAACAATCTTTACAAGAGAAAGGCGATAAGATTACTCCTGAACAAAAAGCGCAAACTGAAAAGTTAAGAGATGAATTAAAAGAAGCTTTATCTAAGAATGATATGGATACATTACGTAAACGTATCAATGAATTAGAACAAGCTGCGCAAATGATGGCATCTGCTCAAGCCGGAAATGGTAATCCAGGTGCTAGTGCAAATCCTACAAGCGATAATGCTAACCCAGGAGACAACAAGAAAAAAGATGACAATGTCATCGATGCTGATTTCACAGATAAAAACTAATTAATTATATATAATAGGTGCAGGGTTATTCCCTGCATCTATTTAAGTTTATTTTATGGCAAAAAGAGATTATTACGAAGTACTAGGAATTTCTAAAGGTGCGTCTAAAGACGATATTAAATCTGCTTATCGTAAACTAGCAAAAAAATATCATCCTGATATTAATAAAGAGCCAGGAGCGGAAGCAAAATTTAAAGAAGTCCAAGAAGCATATGATGTTCTTTATGATGACAATAAAAGAGCAACATATGATCAATTTGGTCACGCAGCTTTTGAACAAGGTGCAAATGGTGGAGGCTTTGGTGGGCAAGGTTTCTCTGGCGCTGGTTTTGGTGATATAAACTTAGATGATATATTTGGTTCTTTCTTTGGTGGCGGATCGCGTTCTCGTCGTAGAAGTAGAAATGGTGCGCGTCGTGGTGATGATCAAATCATGCGCGTTAAGATTTCTTTCATGGATGCCATTAATGG
>DCIT01000018.1:9747-10466 GCA_002317145.1 Caryophanales bacterium UBA1719 | reverse complement strand
ACACAATGTGGTGGAACTGGTTATGTCATTGGACAAAAGAATACTTTCTTTGGAGTGATGGAATCACAAGAGACATGTCCATTATGTGGTGGATCTGGAAGAATAATTACTAATAGATGTAATACATGTAATGGTAAAGGATATAACAAAGTTAAGACATCATTAGAAGTTAAGATTCCTGCTGGTATTAATGAAGGTCAACAAATTCGTTTATCAGGTAAAGGAAGTCGCGGTGCGAATGGTGGACCTAACGGAGATTTATATTTAGAAGTTGCTATTGAAAAACATGATGTATTTGAAAGAGATGGCAATGATATTCATTTAAGTGTTCCATTATCTTTCGTTGATTTAGCCTTAGGTACTGAGATAGATGTTCCTACTGTTTATGGAACAGTGAATCTAAAGATTCCTAGTGGAACTCAATCCACTCAAGTATTTAAATTAAAAGGTAAAGGCGTAAGAGATATGCGTTCATCTTCTAGCTATGGAGATGAATATGTTCATATCGATGTTAAGACTCCAACAAATTTAAATAGAAGACAAAAAGAATTATTAAATGAATTCCAAAAAGAAAGTGGAAATGATACATGGTTCTCGCGTTTTAAAAAAGCCTTTAGAAGATAAGTATGAAAATATTAGTAGTTTCTGATTCTCACCATGATGATGAAACTTTAAGAAAAATCGCAATTAAACATTCTGATTGCGATTTTTATTTTCAT
>DCIT01000018.1:8496-9562 GCA_002317145.1 Caryophanales bacterium UBA1719 | reverse complement strand
ATATAAGATTTATCTTCATGGACATACGCATAGAAAAAGAAATGAAGTGATTGATGGGATTCATATTATTAATCCTGGATCAATTTCTTATCCTAGAGATTCTCATAGTTCTTATTGTTTATTAAATATATCTAAAGATAAAGTAGACGTTAAGTTTTATAACATTGATTAATTCTAATTATTTCCTTGTTTTTACTAAATTTTAGTATAATTAAATCAAGGAGAATTAATCGATGTCCAATAATAAAGAACTAGATAATTATTCAAAAAAATATCATAAAAATAATCATACTTTACTTAAGTATTCTAAAAAAGAAGTTGAAGAATTTAATAAGAAAAATAAAAGTGATAATGATTCTTTACTTAAAGGTAAAAAATGGAAGCTAATTGGTGATACTTATTATGAAATACCAAAGGTATTATCTTTAACTTGGTTTAGAAACTTACATAAAGGATGGAAAATCGCTAGTTGTGTTATATTAGGTGGACTAGTAACCGCTATTACAGTTCCTACTGTTTTAGCAATTGAAAATTCTAAGAATAGACATATTGTAAAAGATATAACTTATTATGCTACGATATATGGAAAATATGACATCAAAGGCCATTTCTTTTCTAAAAATCCTTATGTGTTTTATATACCTGTAATTGATTATAACGAATATGTACCAGATTCTTATATGCGTGTATTAGATGTTAGTGAAGATTGCGTAGAATTAAAGAATTTAATTTCTTGTAATCCAAATAAAAAAGCGACTTTGAATATGAAAACTGGTGAATTATATTATGAATCTTATTCATTTTTCACTGATGTTTATGGTTTATCTGGACGTTCGTTACCGCATCAAGAAATATTTTATACACCAGGTTTATGCCAAGATGCTGGATCTAAAATATTAAAAGAAGGACATCCGTTTTTTATTAATTTAAATGATTATAATCTTCAACCTATTAAAAATGATGGAGTTTATTATCTTCCTTTGGATTTGATGATGCTACTTGATCCTACGATAGAACCTTCAACTGCTTTTTGTTCAGATAATAATGAAGTTCAACTCATGAGTTC
>DCIT01000018.1:4257-8427 GCA_002317145.1 Caryophanales bacterium UBA1719 | reverse complement strand
TGGTTCTATGATTTGTTTACCTTTAATGTTGATCTACAATTCGGTTTAACTGGTTATAGAAGATATCAAAGAAATAATGATACTTATTTTACTTATAACAAAGAAGGTGCAAGAAAAACATTTGAGCCTTATAAAGAAAAATTAATTAATTCTAAAACTACATTAGAGTTCGATGTTAATTTTGACAAAATGTTTGGTGAACAATTAGATGATGGTGCACATAGCAGGATATTTTCACCAAGTTTTGCGACTGATAGTGATAAATTACCAAGTGATTTTGCGATGCCAGCAGAAACGAAACACACCTTAGATAAAATCGATGATGAAATAGCAAGAAGAGAGAAGGCTCCTAAATCCGAAAAAATGGATGAAAATGTTTGTACGTTTGAAAATAATTCAATCGGTTATTTGTGTTTTGATAGTTTCGATGTTGATGGTTTAGATTATTTAATAAAAGCTAATAAGGAGTTTAATGCAAAGGTCAAAGAAGGATCAAAAATTAAAGATGTAGTGATTGATATTGCTCATAATGGTGGAGGAACCGTTGGCGTTGAAGGTGCTTTATTATCTTGGATATGCGATGGTGTTGGTACTCAGATATTAAAAGATGCTCGTGATGAATCAATCATTAAATCTTCTTATAGATATAACATTTATAATGAAGATAGCATATTAGATGAAAAGGATTATTTACCTAAAGATGTAAATATTTACATTATTACTGATGCAACATTCTCTGCAGCATGTGCTTTTACTTTTGATACATATATGTATACATTATCCGATGCATATAAAACATCAGGTAAGAATATTAAATTTATAGGTAAACCTCATTTAGGCGGTGCTTGTTCCGTTACGGGAACAATGGTAGCTCCTACAGGAATGCATTATAGATTTTCTTCAACTGCGGTTGGAGTTAATTGGAACAATTACTCTATTACTTGTGATGAAAAAGGATATATTGATAATGGATGGGAATTAACAGATGAGCAAATCTTGGATCGCACTGGTACCATTAATCCAAAAATTATTAAGGCTAGAGGTGAATAAGTATGAAAAAAATAAATAAATTTGTATTTCCATTAATTGCTGGATTAACTTGTTTGGCTAGTTGTAAAAATGACCAAACTAAAAAACATACAGTTAATCTTTATGATTATTCATCTAGTTCCTGCTATACCGAATATAGTTTATCTTCATCAACAAAAATAAAAGAAGGAGAAGTATTTGAATATCCTAAAGATCCATCTAGAAAGAACTTTAGAAAATTTATTGGATGGACATTAGATAAAGAACATACTGAATTCTATGATTTTAATAAACCTGTCACTAGTGATATTAAATTATATGCTAATTATGCTAAAGAAGATGAAAGAGTGTTGCATGTTGATTATGATGATGGAGTTTATAGATGGGGCATCCATAAAAAAGGAGATGTAATAAATAATGTTCCTTCTCCTTCAACTCGTGAATGGGATTTTAAAGAATGGTATTTAAACAAATCTCTTAGCTTAAAAGCGAAATTTCCTCTTACCATGAATGATGATGTATATTTATATGCTCAATATAAAAAGCATAAGATTCCTGTCTATTACCATTATAATGGTGGCATAGCTTCTAAAACAGTTCAAAATGTACCTGTTGAATATGGTGAATGCGCAAAATATTTCATACCTCCAGAAAGTAAGAGAGAAAAATTTGTATGTTGGTGTACTGATAATACTCTTGAAACGGAATATGATTTTACAACCCGTATTTATGAAGAAGGAACAGAATTATGGGGCAAATGGAAAAAAGTCCAATCCTAATTTATTAATAAATTAAAATAAATACAATTGTTGCATAAAATATTTAATTTCTTACTTGAATAAATCTATAAGTGATTTATACTATTTAATGTTGAAAAAATAAGGAGAAATATTTTTTTATGGCAATACAAAAAAAATTCCAATCAGTTGATGGTAATACTGCCGCAGCTTTAACAAGCTATAACTTTACAGAAGTTGCAGGTATTTACCCAATTACTCCAAGTAGCCCAATGGCAGAAAACGTTGATGTTTTCGCTTCTCAAGGCAAGAAGAACTTCTTTGGTAACGAAGTTAAAGTTGTTGAACTTCAATCCGAAGGTGGTGCTTCTGGTGCTGTTCATGGTGCATTACAAGCTGGTGCATTAGCAACTACTTATACCGCTTCACAAGGATTATTATTAATGATTCCTAACATTTATAAATGGGTTGGTGAATTATTACCAGCAGTCCTTCATGTATCTGCTCGTAGCTTAGCTACAAGAGCATTATCAATCTTTGGTGATCACCAAGATATTTATGCAATTAGACAAACAGGCATAACTATGTTATGTTCTCACTCAGTCCAAGAAATTGCTGACTTAGGTAGTGTCGCTCACTTAATCGCTATTGATAGTGAGACTCCTATCTGTCATTTCTTTGATGGATTTAGAACATCACACGAAATTCAAAACGTTGAATTTGTCGATGATAATGAATGGAAGAAATTACTTCCAATGGATAAAGTTGAGAAGTTTAGAGCTAGAGCTCTTAACCCACACACTCATCCAGTAACTCGTGGTGGAGCTGAAAATGATGATATCTACTTCCAAGGTAGAGAAGCGCAAAACGAACACTTTGAAAAAGTTGTCGCTATCGCTGAGAAGTATTTAAAAGAAGCTACTAGATTAACTGGTAGAGAATATGCTCCATTTACTTACTATGGAAGTAAAGATGCTAAATACGTTATCGTTGCTATGGGTAGCGTTACTGAATGTGCTAAAGAAGTTATTGATGAATTAAATGATAAAGAAATTGGTTTAGTTAAAGTTCATCTTTATAGACCATTCTCTTATAAACATTTATCAAATGCTTTACCTAAATCAGTTAAACGTATCGCTGTTTTAGATAGAACTAAAGAAAGCGGTGCAATGGGTGAACCATTATATCTTGATGTTGTCGCAGCTTTAAATAATGCTGGGCGTAAAGATATTGAAGTCTTTGGTGGACGTTATGGATTATCTAGTAAAGATACTCAACCAAAAGATGTCAAAGCTGTTTATGACTTTATTAAAGGTAAACCATTCACTAACTTTACAGTTGGTATTAAAGACGATGTCACTCACTTATCAATTCCTGTTGATAATGATTTCCATGTTAAAGCCGATTATACATCTTGCTTATTCTATGGATTAGGTAGTGATGGTACAGTCTCCGCAAATAAATCTTCTATTAAGATTATTGGTGATGCCACACATCAATATGCTCAAGCATATTTCCAATATGATAGTAGAAAAGCTGGTGGCGTTACTCGTTCACACTTACGCTTTGGTAAGACTCCAATTAGATCAACATATTATGTTCAAAATGCTGACTTCATTTCTTGTAGCTTAGATTCTTATATCTTCAAATTTGATATAATCAAAAACTTAAAAGAAGGCGGAACATTCTTATTAAATAGCAACATGGATGATGCTACTTTAATTAAGAGTATGCCAAACAGAATGAAATATTTATTAGCGAAGAAACATGCTAAATTCTATGTTATTGATGCTAATAAGTTAGCATTAAATATTGGTATGGGTAGACATACTAATACCACCTTACAAGCATCATTCTTCTATCTCAACCAAGGTATCATGAAATATGAAGAAGCGCAAAAGTGGATGAAGAAATTTGCTGAGAAATCATATGCTAAGAAAGGACAAGAAATTGTTGAAATGAACTGGAAAGCTATTGATGCCGGTGCAGAAGGATTAAGAGAAATTAAAGTTGATCCAGAATGGAGCAAACTTGAATCTAAGAGAGTTATCAACCGTACAGGTGATGACTACTTTGATGACTATGTTAATGTCATCGGAGCTCTTGATGGTGATGATATTCCAACAAGTGAATTCAAAAAATTTGAATTACTTGATGGCACCATGAAAAATGATATTACTTATAAAGAGCAAAGAAGCATTGCTGATAGAGTTCCATTATGGAATCCTGAAGGATGTGTCCAATGTAACCAATGTGCGTTTGTATGCCCACACGCTACTCTTAGACCATTCTTATTAGACGCTAATGATGAAGCTAAAGCTCCAGCAATTGTTAAAGAGAAATTAGTACCAGCTATGGCAAAACCTGGCTATAAATATCGCTTACAAGTCTCTCCACGTAACTG
>DCIT01000018.1:3430-4206 GCA_002317145.1 Caryophanales bacterium UBA1719 | reverse complement strand
AATAAGACTGGTAAGAAAGTCTTAACAATGGTTGATGCTAAATCACAATTTAATCAAGAAGAAGCAGCGGAATTCTTATATAAACATACAGAATATAAAGCATTATTCCCAACAAATACTGTTAAAGGTGTTGGCTTCTTAATGCCATATATGGAAATATCTGGTGCTTGCGCTGGATGTGGTGAAACTCCATATTATCGTTTATTATCACAATTATTTGGTAAAGATTTATTAATCGCTAACGCAACTGGATGTTCTTCTATTTATTCTGGATCTACTCCATTAACTCCATTCTGCACAGATAAGAATGGTGAAGGTGTTGCCTGGGCGAACTCCTTATTCGAAGATAATGCTGAGTTTGGATTTGGTATGAGAGTTGCCACTGACTATAAGTTAGGACAAATCTGTAAGATTTTAACTTCTAATAAAGATAAAGTTGAAGCGGAACTTGCAACTAAGATTGATGAATACATCACTAACATTAAGAATAAAGAAGCTGTAAGACCAATCGCTAAAGAATTAATAAAATTAATTAAAGCTAGTAAATGCGAAGAAGTTAAAGAAGCACTAAGATATGAAAGAGACTTTGTTGATAAGAGTGTCTGGATTATCGGTGGTGATGGATGGGGCTATGATATCGGCTATGGTGGATTAGATCACGTCTTAGCAAGCAATGACGATGTTAATGTCTTATTACTTGATACCGAAGTCTATTCTAATACTGGTGGTCAATCATCTAAATCTTCTCAAACTGGTAGTATCGCTAAATTTACTGC
>DCIT01000018.1:0-3364 GCA_002317145.1 Caryophanales bacterium UBA1719 | reverse complement strand
TATGTTGCCCAAATTACAATGTCTAATCCAATGAAAGCTATTCAAGCTTTAAAAGAAGCTGAAGCTTATCATGATGGACCAAGTATTGTTATCTGCTATGCTCCGTGCGCGAACCACGGTATTAAAGGTGGCTTAAGCAATTCTATTGATGTTGAAAGAAAGGCTGTTGAATGTGGATACTTCCTTAACTTTAGATTTGATCCAAAGACTGAGAAAGTGACATTTGATTCTAAAGAACCTGACTTCAATAAGTTTAGAGAATTTGTCATGAGAGAAACAAGATACTCTCAATTACCAAAGGTTAACCCAGCTCATGCTGAAGAGTTATTAACCACATCACAAAAGATGGCAGTAGCTCGTTATAACCGTATTAAGAAATTTGCTTAAAGTAAATTATTAATTTATTAATAAAACGATCAGGAAACTGGTCGTTTTATTTTTTATGTTAAAATTATTTAGTTGAGGGGATTTTATGAAACACTTAAATAAATTACTAATGCTAACTTTAGCAATTCCATCTTTAATTTCGTGTAACAGATCAAAAATTAAAGTATTAATTATTCCTAAATTTGAAAAAGGAGAATTGACTGGAGATGAAATAGGAGAAGGTCAATTATATTTTGAAAAATATTTCAAAAATCAAAATGTTTCGAAATATAAATTAGCGAATGGTAAAGATTTTTATGTTAATAACTCTACCGGAGTTGCCTTTGGTATTACTGGCATGGGTAAAGTATGCGCTTCATCTTATTTAACAACAGCATTAACTGATAATCGATTTGATTTTTCAGATACTTATTTCTTAGGTGTTGGATGTGCAGGATCTGCTTCTGAGTTTTCAACGTGTGGAGATGTTGCAATTATTTATGAAGCTGTCGATTTTGATTTATCGCATTATTGCGATATAAGAGATTACGATAAGTATACATATGAATCTGTTAACTGGTACCACGCTAAAGGATATGAAGACTCTGATCATATTGTGTTTAACGAACAATTAGCAGATAAAGTATATGATTTAGTTAAAGATACTAAAATATATACCACAGATAAAACTAGAGATCTTTTGATGAAATCATTTCAAGAAATGGAATGGGCTGCTAGAGATCCTAAAGTTATTAAAGGTACAACTGTAACAGGTGATTGTTATTGGAAAGGTGATATCTTACACGAAATAGTTAAAGAGTATATTTGCAAAGAAGTTTATAAATGCAAATATGAATATGCGATGACTGAAATGGAAGACATTGCTGTCGCACATGTTCTAAGAGATTATAATAAATTAGATAAATTTATTGATTTAAGAGTGTCAGTTAATATAGATGTATTTTTTAATGGAAGTAATCCTGAACTATTATGGGGCGATAATCCTGAATCAAGAGATCCTTCTTTAGATATCGATATCTTTGATACCGCAATGCAAAACATCCTTGATGTTACAACTCCGATTATCGATAAAATTCTTAAGAACGAACTTTAATTTTTTTATTAAGAATAAATTTATATAATGTTGCTTGACCAAAAGCTAAACCAACAATAAATAACATAATTAAGATACATACAAACGGACCAAATTTATTAAATTGATAAAAGTCTTCAACTAATATCATATATGGTATATAAAATAGACCATATGCAAATGTAGGAGATATAGCAATTAAAGTATCTTTAAAATCAATTTTATAATTATCATCTAAGAATATTAATGATATAACTCCTAAAAAGGGATTCACTCCATGATATAAAATTAAGGTTGGATCAGCGAACATTGCTTTATATCCAATAACTGGTCCTAAGAAAACCATAACAATAATTAAAGTTATAGTGGTAGTTATAACAGCATTATATTTAATTAAAGTAACTATTTTATTTGGTTTATATTTCTTAGTTACTAATACCTTTATATTATATATAAGAGCGATTAAGCAAGCGATGAACAAGAAGATATTGGATAGATTAGTGTAATATCTAAACGCATGCCAATCTCCTTTAGAAGAAAAACTATTAATAGAAATTAAAATAATTGATACTAGTCCGCTAATTCCAATAAAAGCATTAATGATTAATGACAATATATTTTTAGTTTTTGAATTCATTAGAAATATTATTACATAATCACATAATTAAAATAATTTATTTTTTAAAGTGTTATAATCTTAATCGTTTATAAATAATTCAAAGTGAGGATTTAAGAATTTATGAAAAATGTATTCGAATTAGAATTCGAAGGTAAAAAGCTTGTCGTAGAAACTGGCGAAATTGCTAAGCAAGCTGATGGCGCAGTATTAACAAGATTAAATGAAACCGCCGTTCTTTCTACAGTATGTTGCTCTGACCTTCCAAAGGAAGGAGACTTCTTCCCATTAACAGTTAACTATGAAGAGAAGATGTATGCCGCAGGTAAAATTCCTGGAAGCTTCAATAGAAGAGAATCACGTCCAGGTGAACACGCAACATTAGCTGCAAGACTTATTGATAGACCAATAAGACCAATGTTTGCTGATGGATTTAGAAACGAAGTTCAAATAATTAACACAGTATTTAGTTGTGATAAAGATTGCACTCCAGAAATGACTGCTTTATTTGGTAGCTCTTTAGCATTAGGAATATCTGATATTCCTTTTGATGGACCAGTCGCTGGTGTTTATGTTGGAAGAGTTAATGGTAAATTAATTATTAATCCAACAGTTGCAGAGAAAGCAAAATCCGATATTAATTTAGCGGTCGCTGGAACAGAAACTGCGATTAACATGGTTGAAGCTGGTGGAGCAGAAATATCTGAAGAAGATATGCTTGATGCTTTAATGTTTGGACATGATGCAATAAAGAAATTATGTGCATTTCAAAAAGAAATTATCTCGAAGATTGGCAAAGCCAAAAGAGAAGTTTCTTTATACTCTCAAGATCCAACTGTTAAAGCAGATATTGAAGGAAAAATTAAAGATAGAATGGTTAAAGCTATCTCTATCTTTGATAAGTTAGAAAGACAAAATGCTGTTGAAGCATTAAAACAAGAAATCATAACTGAATATGAAGCTAAAGCATTTAAAGATGATAAAGAAAAATTCATGAATATGTTAATGGTTAACGATATTCTTGAAACCATGGTCGCTAACGAAGTTAGAAGATTAATTACTGAAGAAAAGATTAGACCTGATGGACGTAAAGTTGATGAGATTAGACCACTTGATGCCCAAGTAGATTTATTTGCAAGATCTCATGGTACCGCTATGTTCACACGTGGACAAACTCAAGTTATTTCTACAACTACTTTAGGTAGTGTTACTGATGAACAATTAATTGATGATTTAACTGAAGAAGAAACTCGTCACTTCATGCATCATTATAATTTCCCACCTTTCTC
>DCIT01000027.1:11287-12790 GCA_002317145.1 Caryophanales bacterium UBA1719 | reverse complement strand
GTCTACTATCTAAGATAAAAACTATCCCTTTAAGTTGCTTACTAGTAAACATAGATTCCATAGTCTTAGTAAAGACAAACTTTTTATCAGAGACAAATCCATATCCAGGCGCATCCACTAAATAATATTTATCATCAAGTAAAAAGTAATTTAAATATTTTGTCGCTCCTGGTTTAGATGAAGTTTTCGCTAATTTAGAATTTGAGCATAATGCATTAATTAAAGATGATTTACCAACATTAGATTTACCGACAAATAAAACTTCATTTAACTTTTTATCTGGAGCAAATGAAATATCTGGACATGATTTAATGTATGTGCACTTTCTAAAATTAATCATACTCAATTATTATAAATAAAATTATTTATAAGTGTTATTATTAACGCATGAAGAGATTATATTTAATCGGCGGTCCTATGGGAGTAGGTAAAACTACTATATGTAATGAAATAGTTAAAAAATTACCTAATTCTTTTATCTTAGGTGGAGATGAATGCTGGAATGCTAATAAAGATTATGCTAATCCAAACGCCCAAAAAGAAGTGTTAAAAGAAATAGTACGTAGATTAAATAAATTAATCAGTAACTCAAACTATCAAAATATATTTTTTACGTGGGTAATGCATAAACAAGAAATCATATCCGCTATTACTGATAATTTAAATAAAGATAATCTAAAAATAATTAATATATCTCTTATTGCTAATAAAGATAATCTTATTAAAAGATTAAATAAAGATATAACTAATAATTTAAGAGAATCTTCAGTAATTGATAGAAGTTTAGAAAGATTAACACACTTTAATAATTTAAATTCAATAAAAATTGATACAACAAATAAATCAATTAAGGAAGTCGCGGATTTAATAATGAAGATATGAAAGATAAAGTTTATTTAGCAATCGATTTAAAAAGCTTTTACGCTTCTTTAGAATGCATTGAAAGAAAACTTGATCCATTAAAAAATAACTTAGTAGTCGCGGATACCTCTAGAACTGAAAAAACTATATGTCTAGCAGTCTCTCCCGCTTTAAAAGAATTCGGAATATCTTCTCGTCCTAGACTATACGAAGTAGTCCAAGAAGTTAAAAGAATAAATAATATTAGATTAAAGAACGCTCCTAATCATAAATTTACTGGAGAATCTTATAACATTGATGAATTAAGAAATAATAAAAATCTTAAATTAACATATATCGCTGCTACTCCACAGATGTCTCACTACATTAATATGAGTAGTAAGATATATTCTATTTATCTTAAATACGTAAATAAAGATGATATACATGTTTATTCTATTGATGAAGTATTTATTGATATTACTAACTATTTAGTGTTCTATAAACAATCACCTGATAAACTTGCTAGTTTAATTATTAATGATATTTATACTCAAACCGGAATTACTGCGACATGTGGAATAGGTACTAACTTATTCTTAGCAAAAGTCGCGATGGATATAATTGCTAAACATAGCAAAGCTAATAAAGATGGAGTGAGAA
>DCIT01000027.1:8307-11129 GCA_002317145.1 Caryophanales bacterium UBA1719 | reverse complement strand
TTTATGAAATATTTGGAGTTAACGCTGAACTTCTTATTGATCATGCATGGGGATATGAACCAACCGAAATAAAAGATATTAAAGAATATAAACCAGTCGCACATTCGATGACCATTGGACAAGTATTAAGTGAAGGTTATCCATATCTAAAAGCTAAAACAATCATTAAAGAAATGAGTGAGCAACTCTCATTAGACTTATTAAAGAAAGAATTAGTCACTGATCAAATAACTATATCCATTATGTATGATAAAGATTCCGATATGAGTAATTATCATGGACAATTAGCAATGGATTTCTATTCCCATATTGTTGCTTATCCAAGCCATGGAACAATTCATATGGATACTCTTAATAACTCCACTAATGAAATACAAAGTATTTCTGTCAAACTCTTTGACGAAATTGTTCATAAACAATTATTAGTGAGACGAATGTTTATTGTCGCAAGTAATGTCATAAATAAAAAAGATATTAAAAAAGAAAAATATAGACAATTAGATTTATTTGAAGATGATGTTGAGTTAACAAAAGCTGAATCAGAAAAAATAGAGAAATTAAAACAAGATGAAAAGATTCAATCTGCTTTATTAAAAATAAAAGCGCGCTTTGGAAAGAACGCTGTTATTAAAGGCACTAACTTAATGGATGGTGCAACTCAAATAGAGAGAAATAAACAAATTGGAGGACATAAAGCATAATGGAAGAGAAATATTTAAAGATTATTGCTTTGCCTCATCACGAAAGCAAAACACATAAGAAAATGGATAGATTAAAAAGAGCTGCCCAGTTCGCTCCTTTCGCTGCCCTTACGGGTTTTGATCAAGCAATTATTGAAACATCTAAACTTACTCATATTGAAAAAGAACATATGGAAGATAAGAAAGAACTGATTAATCAAAAATTAGAGATATTAAATAAATATAAAAATCCTAAAGTTAAAGTTATTTATTTTGAAGATGATAAAAATAAAGAAGGCGGTAATTATTTAATTAAGATAGGAAAAATAAAAAGGATTGATCCTGATAATCATAAGATTATTTTTATTGACCAATCCTTTATTAGTTTTAATAAATTATTTGATATTGAATCAGATGTATTTGATGATTTTACTTTTTAGTCACTAGGACATGTGGGTAAGCATCATCAACGTTTTCCATATAAATAATTTCTAATGCTTCTTTTACTTCTTTAGGAAGTTCACTGACATCTCTTTTATTCTCTTTAGGAACAACGATCTTTTTAATTCCAGAACGGAGAGCGGCCATTGATTTTTCACGTAATCCACCAATAGGTAATGCTGCGCCACGAAGATTAACTTCACCTGTTAATGCAACGTTGCAATTAACTGGAGTATTAGATAAGCAAGATATAATAGCTAAAGTAATAGCAACGCCAGCACTAGGACCATCTTTTGGAATAGCACCTTCTGGGAAGTGAATATGAATATCATTTTCTTTAAATAATTTAAAGTCGATTTTATATTTCTTGTGGTTAGCTTTGACATAGTCAAGAGCGATTGTGCAAGACTCTTTCATGACGTCTCCTAACTTACCAGTTAAGACTAGATTACCTTTACCAGGGAAGTAATTAACTTCGATTGGTAATGTTGATCCACCATATTCAGTGTAGGCTAAACCAGTAACAACACCGACTTGATTCTTCTTTTCTTTTTGTGAAACTTGGAAACGTTCAACACCTAAATATTTCTTTACATCTTCAATAGAGATTACTTTAGATCCTTTTGAAACTTTTTTATTAGTTGTTAAATTCTCCACTATTACTTTACGAATAATCTTAGCGATATTTCTTTCTAAGTTACGAACACCTGCTTCCATTGTATAGTGATTAATAATATATTTAATCGCATCATCACTAAAGGAATAGTCTTCAGCTTTTAATCCATTCGCAAGTAATTCTTTTTTAACTAAGAATCCTTTCGCAATTTTAATCTTTTCAATTTCAGTATATGAATTTAATTCAATGATTTCTAATCTATCACGTAAAGGTGCAGGTACATTTTCAATGTAGTTTGCTGTCGCGATAAATAATACATCGCTTAAATCATATGGTTCTTCAACATAATTATCATTAAAGGCAAAGTTTTGTTCTGGATCAAGCACTTCAAGTAAAGCACTAGCAGGATCACCTTTAAATGTCTGAGATATCTTATCAACTTCATCAAGTAAGAATACCGGGTTACGAACTCCACAGCGTTTCATTCCTGAAATAATTCTTCCTGGCATAGATCCAACATATGTTCTTCTATGTCCACGAATTTCAGCTTCATCAGAGATACCGCCTAAACTTGCTTTAAAGAATTTTCTTCCTAAGGCTCTTGCGATTGATTTACCTAAAGATGTTTTACCAACACCAGGCGCACCATAGAAACATAAAATAGGAGCCTTTAAATTACCTGTCATTTTCTTAACAGCAAGATATTCAATAATACGATCTTTAACCTTAGTTAATCCATAATGATCTTCATCAAGAATCTTTCTAGCATTCTTTAAATCATCATTATCTTCTGTCTTTTGATACCATGGGATATCCATTAAAATATCAATATATTGTTTAATTAATCCAGACTCTAAGGATGCTTGAGGCATCATCTCATATCGTTTATATTCAGCTTTAACTTTCTTCTTAATATAATCAGGATATGGATTCTTCTCTAATCTCTCTAATAGAGTTTGTTCGTTATTTTCATCATCACCTAATTCTTTATGAATCTGTTTTAGTTTTTCTCTAAGAATATAATCCTTTTGAGATTTATCCATGGACTCACGAACTTCTTTTTGAATCTTCTCATCAATTGAGGC
>DCIT01000027.1:6022-8214 GCA_002317145.1 Caryophanales bacterium UBA1719 | reverse complement strand
TCAACTGTCATTGGTAATGTTGATGCTAAGATGTTAGCAAATTCAATTGCATCCATTGGTTTAGATATAGTAGCAATAACTTGAGGAGGTATAGCCATTCTTAGTTCAGGTGAACGTTGAATATCACCTAACATATCCTTCACTAATACCATTTCTTCTTTATTATCACCACGAACATCATCTAATGGAACTGCACTTGCAACATACATACCATTTGATAATTGAATATCTAAGATTTTTAATCTTCTAGTTGAATTAACTTTAATTCGATAGAATCTCTTTTGATCGACAAAAGAATTAATACGACATAATGCTCCAACTGGATAGATATCATCTTTAGTTGGTTTATCAATATTTGCGCTCTTTTGAGTAACAATAATTATTAATGAATCAGCTTGTTGTCTACTAGCCTCAATAGCGCGCATAGAAAAATCACGAGCAGCCTCAATATTGCATGGATTATATGGGAATACCACTAATCCACGAGTCACTAAAACCGGGAGAGTAATTTTTTCTTGTGTATTCATTATTAACTCCTTATCACTTATTTATTTAAATTAACTAATAAATCGTGAATCTTTGTACTTCTAATTTGGTTAACAAAGCTATTCATATCTTTACCTAAGATATCCTTAACTTTCTTAACATCCATATTGTAAAGTTTAGCAATACGGTTCATTTCATTATCAATATCTGCTTGAGAGACAGTAACTTTTTCTGCTTCAGCAACAGCATTTAAAGTTAACATAACTTTGATATTTTCTTTTGCTTGTTCTTTAAAGCGTTTCATTAATGTCTCTTCTTTCTCGCCAGAGATTTGTAAATATTGATCATATTTCATGCCACTTTGTTCAACTTGTTTAATTAAGTTTTGCTTCATAGCATTAGCTTCTTCATTAACAATCTCATCAGCGATATCGACTTTTGCATCTTTGCTAATTTCTTTAACTAAAGAATCATACCAAGCGTTTTCTTGTTCTCTATTCTTTTGTTGAGTTAAAGCTCCGAATTGATATCTCTTTAACGCTTCAACAGTTGTAACATCTTTAATTCCTAAGTCTTTGACTGTTTCATCATTTAACGCTGGAATCTTCTTTTCCTTCACTTCGTGAACTTTGCATTTAAATGTAGCTTTCTTGCCTTTTAAATTCTCAACATATTGTTCTGGGAAAGTAACATTAACTTCTTTCTCATCGTTCGCTTTACATCCGATTAATTGATCTTCAAATCCTGGGACGAATTGACCAGAGCCTAAAGATAATTCATAGTTCTTTGCACTTCCACCATCAAATGCTTTGCCATCAACAAAACCATCAAAGTCAATAATGACTGTATCGCCTTTCTTTGCTTCACCATTTTTAACAACTAACTCAGCATTTTGTTCAAGTAATCTATCGATTTCTTTCATTACTTCTTCATTATTAACTTTAAATCCTTTTCTTTCGATTTTGATATCTTTATATTTACCTAATTTAACTGTAGGTGCGACAACGATAGTAAATCTAATTGTTAATTCAGTAGATGTTAATTTATCAACATTAACTTGAGGTCTAATGAATGGATTTAATTTATTTTCTTCCATTGCTTTAGCAAAAACATCTGGTAAAACAATATTAACGGCTTCATTAAATACTTCGCCTTGGCTAATGTATTTTTTCGCCATATCAGCAGGAACATGTCCTTTTCTGAAACCTTTAATTTCAACCTTATCAATTACTTTCTTTGTTGCTTTTGCTTGAGCATCTTCCCAAGCTTTTTGTTCAACTTCGCAAGTTACTTCAAACTTACCTTCGCTTAAATTTTTAACTGTACTTTTCATGAATTATTTCTCCTATTTTCAGTCAAGTTATTAAACTATATAATAGTTTTAATCACTATTCAAGTTATAGTCATTTAACTTATGTATTTTGGCAGTCTTTATTTTAAAGTGCCAAGGATATTATATGAAGATAATTTAGCACTGTCAAGTTAAAAGTGCTAATTTTTTATTTTCTCTCAATCTTATCTTGTAAGATATTCATTAAAGTTTCTATTTTATTAACAGAGAATCCGTTAGCAAGAATTACTTCATTAACTTCGTTATCAGCTTTTAAATAACGCTTCGCTAAAGCGATAAAAGCTATTGCCATCGCATTAGATTCGTCATTATAAATAACATTAGGATATGAATTTAAAATAAATTGATTAAATAA
>DCIT01000027.1:0-5831 GCA_002317145.1 Caryophanales bacterium UBA1719 | reverse complement strand
ATAATTAAAGCTAAAGTTTTAATATCATCAGATACATCTTTTCTTTTTAACAGCACTAATAATGAAGATAAATATGGGATGATATCTAATTTCTTTAAATTATATATTGCAGATGAAAGAAGCATCTCATCTTTACTGTCCATAAATAATTTCTTAACTTCGTTTTCATCTTTATATAAATTATTAATTTCATTGCGTTTTTGACTAGCGATAATCTTATTAGGAACTTCTCTTAAAAACTCTTCTACTTGTTGAGAGATATATGGACGTTCACTATATTCTTTATTAACATTAATTGCCTCAACATACATCTTAAGATGCAAAAGTAATTCAATATGAAGATTCATACAAGTAAGAGGATTCTTCTTGTATAAAGTTTCTTTATGGATTTCTATTTCATGTAATGCCGCTTTATAGTTTTCTATCGCAATTAAAGCGTTAATGCGATAAGACACTGATTCAGCATCACTGCTTTTATTTGTTAATTCGATAATGTCAGAATATTTACCATTATCAAACAATTCTTTTAAATTCATTAATTAGCCTTTTAATCCGTTCGCTTGTCTTTCCATGTTCTCTACTACTACATCATAGATTTCTCCAAGTGATGCAGCATATTCTAATAATTTCCATGGTTCATTAGTGTGGTAATGAATCTTAATTAAAGAATCATCTCCTACTGCAAGTAAACTATCACCTTTAAAATTATTAGTGATATATTCATTTATTTTATTTTCATCAAGATTATGACCTTCAATTAGTAATTGAGTATCAAACTTAAACTCTAACATATATATTATTTCTCCTTTATCGACTTAATAAACTCATGAGCTTCATCCACCCAACGGCTTACTTCTTTATTAATTAAATTTTTATCATTAGCAAATGTTGCTTCATTTGCAAGTGCTAGTCCATGAGGACCGCATTTATAAATAATACATTTATTTTTAACTTTTTGCTTAATTAAAGAATCTCTTAATAAAACTGAATGATGATAATCCACACATTGATCAGTCTTAGTAGTAAAGATAAATGTTGGCGGATAATCCTTAGTTACATGTAATTCAGCACTTAATAGCTTCGCAGTTTTTTTATCATTATTCGTGATTCTACCTTTAGTATTAGGGTTTTTATTATTGTTATATAAAGAAATTACTGGATATCCTAAAACTAAGGCATATGGTTTTAGTAATTTCTTTTCTTTTGCATTTTCCGCTAAATCTTTATAGATATATCCATATGTTGAGGCTAGATGTCCGCCCGCGGAAAATCCGATAACAACAATATCTTTATCTTCACTATGAGTAGCGATATACATCATGGCACACGCTACATCTATATAAGGAATTGGATAAGCTTTATTGCATGAATAATCTAATCCATAAGCATTATAGCCTTTGGCTAAGAATGCAAACATGATTGGATCTCTTTCGCGATATGAAGTAAAGACATATCCTCCACCAGGAAGAACTAAAACATTCTTTCTTTTATTAGGCATCTCTCTACTTTTATCATATAAACAACATGTTAAAAATAAATCGTGATCTAAATTATTAGGAAAATAATCCCTTAAATTTATAACAGAATGTTGCATTATTTTTTATGAGTGAATTTTAATAATAAGAAACCAACGATATAGCCAATTTGAGAAATACTATCAATGCATAATTGTAATATCATTTTCCACTTATTATCTCCAGAGAATACTCCAGCTTTGCTCTTAGTAACAACGCTCCAAACAAACATCGCAAGTAAGATAATTGAGAATATTGTGAACCAGAATCCACCGTGATTGAATATGGCAGATAAAATTGCGGATAAGGCAACTATCATTGTGATAACTGATTTAACTAGAGAAGTTAAATAAGCTAATGCTTCAGTTCGGGAAGTAGAGTCTGTTAAAGCTTTAATAAAATTATCCCAGCCACTGAAGACAGTCTTAATTCCATTAAGAGCAACAGTAAAATCTTTAATAGCAGAATAGATTAAAAATCCACCTACCACTAAAAGAATAATTCTTCCTAAATTTCTCATCATAAATTTATTCCCCCACGATTTTTCTTAAATAAATTTCATTACCTATAAAGTATACACCTAAAGCAACTAGACCAGCGAATGTAATATCGCTCACATAGTGAGCACCAACATAAAATCTAATAAATCCTATTAATAAATACCAGGCAAATCCAATATAAAATAAGATAATTTGTTTATCTTTTAATTTATCAATAAATAAAGGTAAAGATGATATTAATATCATTAGTAACATTGCGCTAGAGGAATGTCCACTAGGGAATGATTGAATTGATTCTTTGCCAATCATTGATCCTTCACGTAAAGCATCAATCATATTTTGAGTTAAATCTGGTTGATACCATGGACGATAAAAGTTTAGACTTTTAATTTCTTCTACTAAAGTAACGTATCTAATACGAGGAGCTAATCTTTTAATTACAAAGATAATTCCAAAGGAAACAAATATTACAATTGAGATATACATTATCTTTTTAATATATCCTTTACAATCAACATATTTAAATAAGAAATATCCTCCTAATCCTCCGGGGATAGAGGCAATTATTCCTATTAAAGGAATCCATTTATTAGAAAGATTAAACGCTAAGACACTACAAACTTCTTTACCAAATAAGAATGTTGAAAAACCAATACAAACAACGCCATATAATCCAATTAATATATTTTGATAAATAGGCTTATATCTTTTTAGTGTTAATAAACGAATGAATGATCCACCAACAAAAGCAATAATTAAAGATAATGGGAATAATGATAATCCAGCAGCTTTCTTTAAAAATGTCGCATTTAAATTAACAATACTTTGTGAGATTTGTAAATCTAAAAAAGTACCAACCATAAATAATATAAATAGCAATGCTGCTGCAGGAATAAATATTAATCTATTTTTCATAACTAATAATATTATATATTATTTTTCTTATTTCTTATACGAAGAATTATTGCTGGAATATATATTATTAAACTTAATGCAGTAAAGACGGCGAAAGCAATTAATGATTCAGCATTTTTATCTACGATTAATTGATATAATCCCATGCCACATATACAGAAGAACGCTCCACCAACAATAGCGATAACTGGCATGATATATCTTTTAATAATATTTTCATTAGTGAAGTTACGCATTATATAAATATAAACAACAATATAAACACCATATACTATTGCACAAACAATCTCATCCATTGATGCTAAATATTTAAATACTGGTAATTCCTTATATGCTAACCACCAAATTAATAAATAAAACATCATTAAACCATATGTAAATAAATATGGTGTTTTACCAAAATTATCATTCTTAACTTCTACCATCTTTTTAGGCATAAATCCTTCATTTCTAACACCTAAAGCAATTAAAGAACGTGATGTGCATATTATCATTGCATTAACATTACCTGAGCATGATAAGAATATAAATATAGTAAATATCGCTGCACCAGAAAGTCCAAAAATTTTATTAAATAAAAATGCTGCAGATAAATCACCTTTATCTAATACGTCTTGATTACCAATTGTTGCCGATAATCCAATAAAATAAATTAAATAGAAAATAATTAATGCAATTGTTCCACCAATAATTGCTCTAGGTAAATTCTTCTTTGAATCTTTCATTTCAGCATTTAATGCTGCTGCAGAGATCCATCCATCATAAGCAAATGAAGTAATTTTAATTGCTTCACCAAAGCTAACTACTCCCGATTTAGTTGTCGCATTTTCTTTAAATGCTCCAATAATACCAGGACAATCACTATTAATTAAAGGCGCAAATATTCCTATAACAGCAACAAAAATAATTGGCGCTATTTTAACAAACAAAACTGATACTTGGAATTTGTTAGATATTTTAGGTGCTAAATAATTTATTAAGAAAAATCCTGTAATTAATATAACTGCAACAATCATTACAGGATAAGAAGTATATGAATATAAATCCGGGTTATCAGTAAAACATCTAACTAAATAATGTCCACCGATAATTGAAACGTGACTACCGACAATCGGGAAGCAAATCATTCCTAAGTAATAACCAAAATAATATCCAATTGTTTTATTTGATGCATGTTCAATATAGTCAATACATCCATTAAATTTTTCTATTCTATTAGCATATACTGCAAAGCAGAATCCGCTAGCAATCATAATAATTCCACCTATTAACCACGCTAATAAAGAAATGAATAAATTACCGCCACTAGCATTTAAAACTGAACTTGCCTTAATAAAAACACCACAACCAATAACAACGCCAATAACCATGGCGAGTCCTGTTAATAATCCGTATTTCTTTTTAGTTACACTCATGTTTTTTTAATTGGAGCAAGCGACGGGAATCGAACCCGCATAACTAGCTTGGGAAGCTAGGGTTCTACCACTGAACTACGCTTGCAAGCTCCTATAAAAATAAAAGTCCTTGCTAGGACTATTTTTTATACGTCTGGTGGGTGCTGAGGGGATCGAACCCCCGACCTTCTGTACGTCAAACAGATGCTCTCCCAGCTGAGCTAAACACCCAGAGCGACTATTTAGTATTTTAATGATAATTAAGAAATTAGCAATTAATTTATTTACTCTTTTTAGCTTCAATAGCGGAATGAGTAATATATCCAATAAAACAAATAGAAGATAAAACACCAGAAACAATACAAATAATAGATACAGGAGTAAATGAACAATTTTTATAAATAATTTCGAAACTAGCAATCCCATGGGCTTCACTACAACTATTTGCGGCAATTCTTTTAGTAAAACATAACCCAATAGTTGATAAAACTAATAAAGCTAAAGCAACTGAAGCTAAACTAATATTTGTCTTATAAGAAAACTTCTTTCTTAAGATATCATGGAGTAAAACTCCACCGATTATTATTGCAATAGCAATAAATAAGAAACTTATAGAAATAACAGTACTTCCATTATAAGTAAAAACAGAAGCTTCTCCAGTTGAGGAGTTATCCCAAGTTCCGCCAAAACCTAATTTAAACAAATTTGAGAATGTTGAATTAGTGCCTAACGAAATAACAAAAGCACGATTGATAAAAAACATTACAAAAGATAAAACAGCAAATACCATTGCGGATACGCCTAATATAATTGATGTTTTTCTAGCTAACGATTTATTCATTATTTACCTTCTTTTTTCTTAGATGTTTTGTTACTATCAATTGATCCTCTAAAGACCACGAATTTTTGCCAAATGAATTCAAGAATGAAGTTAGGAATCATACATAAAACTGTTGTGACTAATGTCGCTCCTAAAGGAATTTCTGTTCCTACAGGTACATTACTACCTAATATACCTAAATATGTAGGGAGTCTAAATAATCCTAGACAATCTCCGTTAGTTAAATAAGCGGTAAATATAGTCGAAGCCGGAGCGAAGAATACATAGAATAAGAACGCTAACGCCATAGCCTTAGGAACATTATTCGCTGATTTAAATGTAAATTTACGGTTAAATGTAAAGTTCCAAACAACGGATGCGACTAAGCCGCATAAATAAACAGCAGATGCTGGCCATTTAGTTAATCCTAATAATGTAGTAGTAAGAATTTGAATTACACCTGCGGAGATAGAGAATAATAAGAATTTAAGAGCTCTCATTCTTTCTCTTCTTTTTTCAGTTTTATCAACTGCAGATTTTTCTTTTAATTCTGTAAAGTTCTTTTTATTAGACTTATGTAAGTTTTTAAATACTTGATAATAAGGTTCATATAAAGCGTGATTCTTTTTATTTGGTTCATATGTCTTATTAATAGGAATAAAGCTACTTACTTGTGCGAATTCTTTTA
>DCIT01000045.1:4577-9436 GCA_002317145.1 Caryophanales bacterium UBA1719 | reverse complement strand
ATAGTATATAAATTAATATAAGGATATTGGCATTCTGCAATATCTTTACTTCCATCAATATTTTTTTCTTCACTATTAGTTATAGACATATCTCTACAGTCAGTGTAGATACCTACAATCTTTCTTTTCTTATTAGATATTTCATTCCATCCTGAAATGATGCCTACTTCTGTTGCAACTCCTAAATCTTGTCCATCTAAGACTGCTAATAAGACATCACACCATTTTAATTTATCTGTATCTCCTTCATAGATTGGTCCACTTGGTGCGGATTTCTTTTTATCATTGATAGCGAGATTTTTTTGCGGAGCGTATACTTCAAATCCTTCTTTAATTAATAGATCATATATTCGATCGTTATAATCTCTATCTGCTTGAGTGAATAATCCATTAGCGAGATATACTTTAATCTTATTTTCCATAACTATATATTTTATTTTATAATTATATTATAAGGAGAAATCCAAATGAAAATAAAAAAACTATTAGTACTTGCACCTATTGCGGTTCTTTCATTAACCTCATGTGGGACAAGTAAACATTATGAAGTGAAGGAGTACAAGCTTACTCCAAATCATGCTAGATTTGATGCCACTAACGGACTTAAGATTCTTCAGTTAAGTGATATTCATTTAAGCATGAACTGTGATAGACAACTCCAATACAAGTTCCTTCAAAAGACTATTGATTTAGCGAATGCTTATGCTAAAAAACAAGGTGGCAAAGATAAAGTTGATTTAATTACTATAACAGGAGATGTCTTCATATTTGGTACTAGAGAAATTGTTAGAGAATTCTGTGAATTCATGGAAAGTCAAAAGATTGATTGGACATTAACTTTTGGTAACCATGATGAGCAATGTTATTTCCCGATTGATTGGCTAACCGGATATTTAAATGACTTATCTAAGAAAGATGGTTCTTACTTATTATTTAAAGATATTCAAGACGATGATATATCTGGTAATGCAAACTTCTATATTGATGTTCCTGATAAAGATGGAAATGCAAAAGAAAGAATCTATATGATTGATTCAAATAGATATAAATATACTTTAAGTAGTTTTGGATATGATAACATCCATGAAGATCAAATTAAGTGGTATAAGGATTGTGTTAAAGATGGCACCAATCTTAAATCTTTAGCGTTCTTCCACATTCCATTCGAAGAGTATGAAACTTATTATAAGGATGCTATAGGTAGCAAAACCAAAGGTGAGTTTATTAACGATGATGAAGGCAATGTTTTAGATAAAAAAGGAGAAGGTATCTCTTGTTCTAAAATTGAAAGCAAAATGTTTGAAACGATGGTTGATTTAGGATCTACTAAAGCTACATTTGTGGGACACGATCATAAAAATAATTTTGCGATTAAAACAAAAGATAATAACAAAAATAATATGATTTTATCTTATGGTGTTAAAGCTACTGATTCTGTTGGCGCGGATGATAATTTAATTGGTGGACAAGTCATTACTGTTAAAGGTCTTTGCGATTTAGACGATATTAAAATTCATCCTATCACACACAAGTATTCTGAATTGGAGGGCAAGTAATTATGAATAAGAAAAAGACTTGGATAACTCTAACAATATTAGTTGTGTTAGGTTCGTTCTTTAACTTCTATTTTACTAATATGGTAATGAGCGGTATCTCTAATAAAGACTCATCAAACTTCTTAATTAAATTAATAGCTGGATTCCCAGGATTATTCTTTAATATAATAGTAATCGCCGCTATATTCTTTATCTATAGATGGTATTTAAATCCTAAACAAACTAAAAAGTATTTATTTGTTTATGGTATTGAAGAAGCTATCTTTGGATTATTAGGATTATCATTCACAATTCTTTCAGGAGTATTGACATATGGTTCATTTATTAAGCCATATCCATTCGCTGGATTCCATATCTTAATGACTATCTTCTTTGTAGCAGTTATTGCTATTGGAGTATTAGCCGCATTCTTTATTAGAAAACGCGTAGAAGGTAAAGAAGTAATTACTCAAAAATTAACTGTTAAGAGAGGATTCTTAACTGCTGGATTATCTCTTATTTATTATTTCGCATTAAATAGATTCGGAGCATTCTTATACTCTCCTATTTATATTCAATGGAGAACATTTGATCAAACATTTGTATTCTATTTATCATTATTAATTCCATTAGGAGTTATCATTCATGCCTTCTTATATGTATTTAAGGTTTATGATAAATCTAAGAAATCTTCTTTAGTCGGCATGTGTATTTCTTGTTTAGCGGTTGTTTTATCAATTGCATTGAATATTACAACAATTGCAATAGGTACAAAGAACCCAGCATTTATCTCGGCGATATCTCCTGCTATGCCAATTGAAAGATTAATGACTCTTCCAATAGATATCTTATTAATCTTCTTATCTAGCTTATTATTAAGTGGCATCGCAACTTATAAATCAATAAGACATTACTTAAAGAAGAAATAAGCAAATAGGCAACTTAGAAGTGGGTGTGAAAGCATCCACTTTTATTTTAATTGCTGTATACTATTAAGGTATGAAAAGTAAGAAAAGTATGAAAAAGATTATGGACTATAAATTTATCGTTTCTGTTAAAGTTGGAGCGAAAGGTCAAATCATTGTACCCAAAATTGCTCGAAACATGTTTAAAATAAATAGTGGGGATACATTAATGGTCTTAGGCGATAAGAAAAGAGGCCTAGCATTAATAAAGGCAGATAAGTTTTATAAAGTAGCTTACAAAGGAGAATAATTATGGAAGATGCTTTAAGAGTCACTAATCTCACAAAAGAATATCCAAAATTTAAATTGGATAATGTTTCTTTTAATGTCCCTAAAGGATCCATTACAGGCTATATTGGGCGTAATGGTGCAGGTAAAACTACTACATTAAAAGCAATAATGAATTTAATACATTATAAACAAGGACAAGTATTAATTTTTAATCAAGATATGAAAGGCGATAATGAATTTAATTTAAAACAAGATATCGCGTTTTCATTAGGTGAAATTAATTATTATATGAATAAAACTATAAAGGTTATTACAAAGGTAACTTCAAAGTTTTATAAGAACTTCTCATATGAAAAGTTTGATAAACTATGCGAACTATTTGGATTAGATAAAAATAAAAAGTTAGAGCAATTATCTAATGGTATGAAAGTTAAATATTCATTAGCATTAGCATTATCGCATGATGCGAAATTATTAATATTAGATGAGCCTACTTCTGGACTTGATCCAATCAGTAGAGACGAAATTTTAGAGATATTTTTAAATCTAGTTAAAAGTGGCGAGAGAAGTATTTTATTCTCTACTCATATCACATCGGACTTAGATAAATGCGCTGATAACATCGTATATATCAATACTGGAAAAATTAATTTCTGCGGAAGTAAAAATGAATTTATTGATTCATATTATGTTGTAAAAGGAGCGTTAAATGTTTTAAATGATGATATTAAAAATATTGTTTTATCTCATAAAGAACATGTTAGTGAATTCATTGGATTAATTAAAAGAGAAGACAAAGAAAAACTAGAAAAATATAATGTTACATTTACCGTTCCAACATTAGAAGAAGTAATGGTTTATTTAGAGAGAGGTAAGAATTATGAAGAATTTGCTTTATAAAGAATTTAGACTCGCAATGCATCCAACATGCTATTTATTTACGTTTTTATTTCCTTTATTAATACTTGTTCCTAATTATCCAATATGCGTTTGCACATTCTATATTGTTCCAATTATGTCTGTTTTATTCTTAGGAGCGCAGAAAGGAAAACAAAGTAACGATCTTTTCTATACAGCATTACTTCCTATTAGAAAAAGAGATATAGTCAAAGGAAGAATGGCAAGTGTTATGTTCATGGAATTTGGAACCATTCTCACTACTTCAATAATTATTCCTTTTAAAATGATGATCGAAAGAGCGATGGGAACACCTATTCTTCCAGGAATGGGTAGTAACGTATTTGTTTCAACAATCGCATTTGGATTAATTGGATACTGTATCGCCAATACTTTCTTCTTCTTAATGTTTTATAAATCAGGTAGAAGCATTACCGCACCAACGTTATGTGCAACATTTACTTATTTACCTTTAATAATGGTATTTACTTTAATATTACCTATCACTGTTCCAGCATATAATGCATTTTTCTCAGCAAAAATAGGATATCAATTTATATATCTAGCTGTCGCATTAATAATATTCTTTGTTGTTAATTATTTAGTTTATCGTCAAGCATCAAAAGAATTAGAGAATGCTGATTTATAATTAACGATAAGGTTTATATCTATCACTGAAGTTAAATAGAGCTCTTATTGATTCACAAATTGTTCTAGATACTTCTTCAATAGGTAATTTAATTTTTTCTCTTAGCCATAAAGAATAGGCACATGTAATAGGATTAACAAGATTAAAAATACATAATTTTAATTCCTCTTTATTCTTAAATAATTTAACGTTATTTGGGCGATATTTAAGAACATCTTCATATAAATAATGGCTAATTTTCTCAATAAAAATCGCTAATCTTTCAGGACGTAACATTGCTTTATATAAAGCTTTATTAGCTAAAACGTTTTTATTTAATAACGCAAATTTAGGACATGGATTTTTCATAAACGATACTAAATCTGCATCTTCTTTAGTTGAGAAAGCCTTATAAATAAACTCTGCTTCTAATTCACTGCTAATTTCTGAAACATCCTTATAATGCTTATAAAATGTCGTTCTATTAATCTTTGCAGTCTTACATAAATCAGTAATAGATGTATCATCATTTCCTTGTTTTAAAAGAATCTCGTAATACGCATTAATGATTTTGTCGTTAATTCTTTTATAGTTTCTATTTTT
>DCIT01000045.1:0-4553 GCA_002317145.1 Caryophanales bacterium UBA1719 | reverse complement strand
TTCATAGTGCGATAATTATATAATAATTAATAAATTAATCAACAAATTTTGATTTATGTCGATATTTATATAAATTTCTATACAGTGTAAAAAACAAAAATCCCATCAAATCGAACTTTAAATTTAAAACCTGTTTTTGAGTAAGCATTTTGCCCTTTTATAGTAAAACTATGTTGTAAAATTATTACACCAAAAATTAAAAGGAGATCTCAAAATGATTAAATGTAAAAAAAGAGATGGCGAAATTGTAAAATTCGATCTTAAGAGAATCGAAACCGCCATTACAAAAGCTTTCGAAGCTGAAAACAAGAAATTTGATGAAGAAATCATTAGAACTTTAGCATTAAAAGCTACTGCAGTATTCAATGATAAGATTAAAGATGATGTTATCGCTGTTGAAGATATCCAAGACGCAGTTGAAGTTGCGTTAATTCAAAGCGGATATGTCACTGTTGCTCGTGCATACATCAAATATCGTGGTAGACACGAAACCATGAGACAAATTGATGCAACAACATTAGACTATGCTGCAACAGTTGATAAATACTTAAAGATTAATGACTGGAGAGTTAAAGAAAATTCTACTGTTACTTATTCTGTCGGTGGATTAATTCTTTCTAACTCTGGCGCTGTTACCGCAAACTATTGGTTAACTGAAGTTTATGACAAAGAAATCGGTGATGCTCATAAGAATGCTGAAATTCATATTCACGACTTAAGCATGTTAACTGGTTATTGCGCTGGTTGGTCACTTAAACAATTGATCGTAGAAGGTTTAGGTGGAATCACTGGTAAGATTACTTCTTCTCCAGCATGCCACTTATCAACATTATGCAATCAAATGGTTAACTTCTTAGGAATCATGCAAAATGAATGGGCTGGTGCTCAAGCTTTCTCAAGCTTTGATACTTATTTAGCACCATTTGTTAAAGTTGATAACTTAACATATAAACAAGTTAAACAATGCATTCAATCCTTTATATATGGTGTTAACACTCCATCTCGTTGGGGAACTCAAGCACCATTCACTAACGTTACATTAGACTGGGTTGTTCCAAATGATATGGCAGAATTAAATGCTTTAGTCGGCGGAAAAGAAATGAATTTCAAATATAAAGATTGCAAGAAAGAAATGGAAATGATTAACAAAGCCTTCATGGAAATCATGATTGAAGGTGATGCTAACGGAAGAGGATTCCAATACCCAATCCCAACATATTCTATTACTCGTGATTTCGATTGGAGTGAAACTGAAAACAATAAACTCTTATTTGAAATGACTGCTAAATACGGTATTCCTTACTTCTCTAACTACATTAACTCTGATATGGAACCTAGTGATGTTAGAAGTATGTGCTGCCGCTTAAGACTTGACTTAAGAGAGTTAAGAAAGAAATCAGGTGGATTCTTTGGTTCAGGTGAATCAACAGGATCTATCGGTGTTGTTACAATCAATATGCCACGTATCGCATATTTAGCTACAGACGAAAAAGATTTCTATACTCGCTTAACTAAGATAATGGATTTAAGTGCTAGAAGCTTAAAAGCTAAACGTGATTTCATTACTCGCTGCTTAGACTCTGGTTTATATCCTTATACTAAGAGATATTTAGGAACCTTCAAGAATCACTTCTCTACTATTGGATTAGTAGGTATGAACGAAGCTTGCTTAAATGCTCGTTGGATTAAAGAAGATTTAACTCATAAGAACGCTCAAGACTTCACAATTAACGTCTTAAACTTCATGAGAGAAAAATTATCTGACTATCAAGAGAAATATGGAGACTTATATAACCTTGAAGCTACACCAGCAGAATCAACCTGCTACCGTTTAGCTAAACATGATAAAGATCGTTATCCAAACATTATTACTGCTGCGGATAAGAGCAATACTCCATACTACACTAACTCATCTCACTTACCAGTCGGATACACCGAAGATATCTTTAAAGCCCTTGATACTGAAGATAGATTCCAAACTCTATATACCTCTGGTACAGTCTTCCATTCCTTCTTAGGACAAAAAATGCCAAGCTGGAAGAGCTGCATGAACTTAGTTAAAAAGATTGCAGAGAACTATCGTTTACCATACTATACTATCTCTCCAACCTACTCAGTCTGCCCAGATCACGGATATATTGAAGGTGAACAATTCGAATGTCCAAAATGTCACAAGAAGACTGAAGTCTATTCTCGTATTACTGGTTACTATCGTCCAGTCCAAAACTGGAACGCTGGTAAAGTCGCAGAATTCCATTGCCGTAAGACATATGATGTTCCAGGAAGTAATTTAACCCATAAAGGTCCTTTAGCTGAATCTGATAGAGCATTCAAAGCTGTAAGTGAAAATAAAGCAACCGCAAAAGGATTATTACTTTTCACATCTAAAACATGCCCTAACTGCAAAATGGCAAAGATGTTATTAGACAAAGCTAGTGTTAAATACACCAACATCGATGCTATGGAAAATAAAGAACAAACCACTGCAATGGGAATATCTAAAGCTCCAACTTTATTAGTACCAAATTCAAAAGGTGGCTATGATCGTTACGATAATGCTTCTTTAATTAAGAAATACATTGAAGAGCATAAATAATGAAAGATGTAATTATCATTGGAGGCGGTCCAGCCGGAATGGCTGCCGCCCTCAATTTAAGAAGAAGTGGTAAAAGCGTTTTAATCTTAGAAAAAGAAAACTTCGGAGGTCAAATCGCTAACTCACCTAGAGTAGAAAATCTCCCATCAATAAAAGAAATCAATGGTGCAGATTTTTCTACTGCTTTCTTTGATCAAATAAGTGAACTAGGCGCAGAATTCGAGCTAGAAGAAGTCTTATCAATTAAAAAAGATAAAGATATATTTAAAGTTAAAACTAACTACAACGAATATGAATCTAGAAGTGTAATAATTGCAACTGGAGTCAAACATCGTAAATTTAATATTCCTAATGAAGATGAATTAGGCGGTAAAGGTGTTAGCTATTGCGCAGTCTGTGACGGTGCATTCTATACCGGTGAAGATGTTTGCTTAGTTGGTGATGCTAATACAGCTTTACAATACACCTTATTATTATCAGGATACTGTAAACACGTTTATCTATATACATTATTTGATAAATTCTTTGCCGATTATGTTTTAGTCGAACGCATTAAAGAAAAACAAAATGTTATTGTTAAACATAATCTATCCTTAAAAGAAATTGTCGGCAAAGACAAGTTAGAAAAACTTGTGTTTACAGACACCAAAACTAAGAAAGATGAAGAATTAGTAGTTAAAGGATTGTTTATCGCTATTGGACAAGTTCCTTGTAATGATATTTTTAAAGACTATGTTGATTTAAATAAAGGCTTTATTAAAGTTAATGAAAGAATGGAGACAAAGACTCCAGGATTATATGCAATAGGTGATTGCACTGATAAAAATATGCGACAAGTATCTACTGCTGTAAATGATGGTGCAATTGCAGCATTCTTTTGTAATTCATATTTAAAATAATTTAGTTAATAAGTTTAAAAGGTTTTCATTAGAAAGCCTTTTTTATTTTAGATATAATTAATAAAGAGGTATAAATATGAAAAATAAAATTATTTTAGGAATAAGCGCTGCTCTTCCTTTTGCTTTAACTAGCTGTGGTGGAATAGGTAAATTAAATAGAGATGTTTTTGCGACAAAAGATTTTGAAACTGTTAATAAAATATATTCAAGCATGATGGATAAACAATTTAATGATAAAGAGGGAAGAACTGGAATTAGATTAAAAGAATTCGTTAAAAACGGAGTCATGACATATAAGTATAAATTCTTAGGCAAAGGTACGATGAGATATCAAGATTTATCATTACATAAGGTTGATGCAAATCTATCTGCAGGCTTTATTCTTTCTTGGGATTTAGAAAAAGAAATATTAAAAGTAGAAGGAGAAGACGAAACCCATTATTTCTTAAAAAACGATACAAAATATTATCATTGTGTTGATTGCGTTACTAATAACAAACAACAACATAAAAAAGTAGAAATTGATGATGTTGAGACTGTTCAAGACTTTGAAGATTATGTTGCTAAGACAATAGATTATTATACTGCTTTCTGGTGCCCATTTGCTTTCTCGTTTGCTCCTGGCATTACCGGTAATTACTATGTTGATTTTTGGCCTGAATATAATTGGGTAGATCCATTACCTCAAAGATATACTGTTGCTGGTTTGTTTACTGAAGGCACTAAGACTATGCTTGATGCACAAAAAAACAAAGGCTATAACTTAAGTGCAACTTATGGTACTAACGATGATAATACAGCATGTGTAGCAATTAAAGGAAAAGGTGATTTAGAAACCTTACATACAACCGACGAAAATGGAGTTGGTGAATTTGATCTGGATTTATTTGCTTCATATAAAAACAATTTTGTCAGTCAAGTTGAACTAGCATTTAAAGGTGATAGACATGAAGTAGAAACGAAATATTCTAATTACAAAATCCACTACGAATATAATGTTCTACAAGATTTAAAACGTGATAGTTATACTGCTGATAACATTGATGTAACTAAATACG
>DCIT01000022.1:7014-14459 GCA_002317145.1 Caryophanales bacterium UBA1719 | reverse complement strand
TTTTAAGTCCTGTGCGTCTACCGATTTCGCCACTCGGGCACTCTTGGTGATCCATTGGAGACTCGAACTCCAGACCCCATCATTAAAAGTGATGTGCTCTACCGACTGAGCTAATGGATCAAAGAAACTATACTGGTTGGGGTGACTGGGATCGAACCAGTGAAATGCGAGAGTCAAAGTCTCGTGCCTTACCGCTTGGCTACACCCCAAGAGTTCCTTTTTGGTGGGAGAGAGTGGATTTGAACCACTGAACCCGAAGGAACAGATTTACAGTCTGCCGCGTTTGGCCGCTTCGCTACTCTCCCAGTAAATAACAATGCACTAATTTGGTGGATGCTGAGGGGATCGAACCCACGACCTCCGCCGTGTAAAGGCGATGCTCTCCCAGCTGAGCTAAGCATCCGCTTAGTCCAATTATGCGCTAAATAAATATATCACTATGAAATAGTCAAGTCAATTAATTATCAATAAAATTTTTAGCTTTATTTTTTATTATTAATATCCTTTCTTTCCAAGGAGATGGAACATGTTCTTTTTATAGATTTCTACGCCTGGTTGATTGAATGGATTTACTTCTAGTAAATAGGCACTCATAGCGCAGGCTTTCATGAAGAAATAGAATAGATATCCAAGGTTATGAGAATCTAGTTTATCTAACTCTAAAACTACATTGTTTACTTTGCCATCTTTTTCATGTGCTTCTAATGTTCCTAAATAGGCTTTTTCATTAACGTATGATAATGATTTATTTTCAATATAATTTAATCCATCTAAGTTTTCTTCATCATGAGGGATGGTGACATCTTTCATTGGATTTTTAATAAATAATAGAGTTTCAAATAATATCTTAGAACCATCTTGAATGAATTGACCTAAGGAGTGTAAATCAGTAGAGAAGGTTACTGATGCTGGTAATAGACCTTTACCATCTTTACCTTCAGATTCTCCGAATAATTGTTTCCACCATTCAGCGATTTCTCTATATTGAGGTTCGTAGGTAACAAACATCTCAACACATTTTTTATGGCGATACATATAGTCACGAGTAACAGCGTATTGATAACAAGCGTTGGTATTTATATCTTCATTATCAAATTCTTTCATTGCTTCTTCTGCACCTTCAAGCATCTCATCAACATCAATACCTGCACAGGCAATTGGGAATAATCCAACAGCAGTTAATACTGAGTATCTACCACCTATATCACTTGGTAATGTAAATGTCGTATATCCTTGTTTATTTGCTTCTTGTTTTAAAGCACCTTTTTCTTTATCAGTAGTCGCGAATATTGCTTTAGACGCATTAGTCTTACCAATCTTAGTTTCTAATAATTTCTTTAATAATCTAAATGAAATAGATGTTTCAGTAGTGGTGCCGCTTTTAGAAATGACGTTAATTGCAAATCTTTTATGTTTTAAATAATCAAGAACTTGAGCGATATAACTTCCTGAGAATGTTTGACCTAAGAAGATAATTTCTAATTTATCATCAGTGTATAATCCTCTTAATGCGTTTATAGCGGCTAAAGCACCTAAGTAAGATCCTCCAATACCGCATACAACTAATACTTCAAAGTTCTCACGAACATATCTAGCTTTTTGCTTAATTAAATTTAATTCTTTTTTATCATAATTATTTGGATAATTAAGCCATCCTAAATAATCATTACCAGGGAATGATTTATTATTAATACCTTCATTAATTAATTTAACTTTATCTTCGTAGTCTTTAAAATCGACTTTATCAATTAAGTGTTCTAGGTTTACTTTTAACATATATTATTTATTCTCCTTATTATTAATCTTATTTAATTCTACGCTTATCCAATTAGAAAGGTTATCTAAAAGAATTTTAGAATCAAAGAATTCTCTTATTCTTGTATTAACTTGTTTATGTTCAGTTTCTCTTTCTTCTTTACTAACTTGTTTTAATGATACTTTTAAGAAATTCTTTTCTTCATCAATATTTAATACTTTCACTAAATAAATAGTTCCAGCATGTAAATAATGATAAATATTTCTAACGTAATTATTAGATACCTCTGAGATATGCAATAATCCTTTAGTATTATCTTCAAATATCATCATTGCTCCATAAGGGAGGATACGAATAATTGTACCTTGAATTAAGTCTCCTACTTTGTAGCGCATAAATATGTCTCCATCTTTTTAATATCTTCTTTAGTGGTAACTTTAAATAATCTTTCACTACCTTTTAATAAATGTACTTTATGTTTAGTTAAGAATACTAATTCAGTATCATCATTCGTGTGTTTAAAGTTTTTATAAGCATTATTAATTAATTTAAATTTAAATGTCTGAGGAGTTTGTATTCTAAATATCTCATCGCGATTTAAATATTGGACTACTTCAAAGTTCTTTGCTCTTACTAAAGTATCATAACTGTGTAAAGCATAAGTAGTAACATCTTTAGTTTTTGTTTCTTTAATAGCGTTATCAACATCAATAGAAGTAAGTAACGCTCTAGCAGCATCATGAATTAAAACAATATCATCTTCATTCGCAGTCTCTTTTATTTTCTCTAATCCAAATTTAACTGTTTCGTTACGAGAGTTACCGCCACCTATAACAGCTTTAACTTTATTTAAGTTATTTTGTTTAACAAAATTAAATACATCAAATATTTTGTCTTTTAAAGTTAAGACAATTATTTGATCTATTTCTTTTGAATCGTTTAAAGCTTTTAAAGGATAATAATATAAAGGTTTATTATTAACTAGATAGAATTGTTTATAAGTATTATCTTTAAATCTATTACTAGATCCAGCAAGTAAGAGTAAGGCAAAGTTCATAATTTTCTAATATTCTTATTTTCACTATTAATCATCTTTTCTTTAATCGCGACACCATCAATAAATAATTTAACAACTTTATCTAATTCAGAGTTCTCTCGATAATCGGCTAAACAAGCATAATTAACTCTTCCTTCTTTAACTAAAGGCATTACTAAATCTTTTTTCTTTTTAGAATAAATCGCGATTGATCTACCACCATAATTTTTAATAACAGTCATACATGGTACATCAGTTAATCCATCACCTAGATAAATCATATTATCGTGTTTAATTCTTAATGGTGTTTTCTTATTGATATTAGAATCATCTTGAATATCTAATGTTCCTTTCGCGACACGATAGACGAATTGAGTTTTTTGTGTATAGTTCACAACTAATTTAGGCCATGTAGGTAATTTAGTTTTATCATCATAACAATATTCGCAGGCGAATATATTTTTAAATTCTTTAGCGATTTTACTTCCTTCAACTATTTCTTTATTTCCACTACTAATGACATAGTGTTCTATTTCAACACCTTTCTTTCTTCCGTAAGCATTTATTCTTTTAAAGAATTCAGTTACACCAGGAAAGAATTCAATATCTTTTCCTAAAGAATTTAACCATTTTCTAGTGCATTTAATTCCTTTCTTTTTACATTCTTCTTTCATGGTATAAAGAAAAGATAATATTCTTTCACATTTATGTTTCTTAGAATATGCTTGGCATTTACTCCAGAATTCCGCTGGAGTTAATCCTAAAGCAGGTATTAATCCAAAGTTTTGCATATCTCCTTGAGCTAAAGTGTCATCATAATCATATAGCATTGCTATAATAGGTTTCTTATTCATACTAATAAATATTACCACATAATAAATAAAAAAATCTCCATAAATGGAGATAAATTTTTCTTGGTGGGCGATGTGAGACTTGAACTCACACGGATAACCATACGCCCCTCAAACGTACGCGTCTACCAATTCCGCCAATCGCCCAGCAAGAAATATCATACTTAAAAATATATAAATTACAATATAAAAAGTGCTAAAATCTATTAAGCGAGAGGTAATATAAAAATATGAAAGATATATTAATAGAAACAAGTGCTAGACATATTCATGTCACTCAAGAAGCATTAGAAGTTTTATGTGGCAAAGGATTTAACTTAAAAGTAAGAAAAGAATTAAGTCAACCAGGCCAATATGTTTCTGAAACTAGATTAGATATCGTTGGACCTAAAAATACTATAAAAGGAGTATCTATCTTAGGACCAGTAAGAAAAGCTAATCAAGTAGAAGTAAGTGCGACAGATGCACGTACATTAGGAGTACCAGCAGTCATTAGAGAATCTGGTGATATTAAAGGATCTGCTCCTATTAAATTAGTTGGTCCAGCAGGAGAAATCTCTTTAACTGAAGGTTGTATCGTTGCGAAACGTCATATTCATATGACTCCAGAAGATGCAGCAGCTGAAGGTGTTAATAATGGAGATATTGTTAAAGTTGAAGTAAAGACTAATGGTCGTTCTTTAATCTTTGGTGATACTGTCATTAGAGTTAATCCTAACTTTAGATTAGCGATGCATATTGATACTGATGAATCTAATGCCGCCAATGCATTTGGTCAAGTATTTGGTCGCATCGTTAAATAAACCTTGTAATATTTATTACAAAGAATTATTATAAATACGCTTGCTTGTCAAGAATCCATACAATTGAGATGAAAAAGTATGGTAGCAACTCTACTAAGTAGTAAGTGCTCTCTCTAAGCGGAGAAATCCGAGCGACAAGACGAAGAAACTAAATTAAAATTAGCCTTCTCGTCTTGAGGAGGCTTTTTAAATGAAAAAGTTATTTACCAGTGAAGCAGTTAGTGAAGGACATCCAGATAAGATTGCTGATTTAATTGCGGATAAAATTGTTGATGCTTGTATTAAACAAGATAAGAATTCACATGTCGCATGTGAAGTATTTTTAACTGAAGAATATGTGTTAGTAGGAGGAGAGATCACTAGTAACGCGAAAGTTAATTATCAAAAAATAGTTAGAGATACTTTAAGAGAAATAGGATACACAAATAAGAAGATAGGTATTGGATGTGATACTTGTAAGATTGATATTAAGATTCGTAAACAATCTAGAGAAATTAATAACGCTGTTAGTAAGAAAGATTTAGTTAATACTGGAGCAGGAGATCAAGGAATTATATTTGGTTATGCCACTGATGAAACTAAAAATTATATGCCTTTAGCTATTTGTATGGCTAATGATATAGTTAAACTTGCGACAAAGTTAAGAAAACAAAAGAAATTCTTACATGCTCGTCCAGATATGAAAGCGCAAGTTACTATCGATTATGGTAAGAATAAAATTGATAACATTTTAATATCTGTTCAACATGATGAAAACATCAACATGAACACATTTAAAGATTATATTAAGAAGAATATAATTCTTCCTACTACTAAAAAATATCATTTTAGTAATGACTTTGATTTATTAATTAATCCTTCTGGATCATTCACTATTGGAGGTCCTAAAGGAGATACCGGATTAACTGGTAGAAAATTAATATGTGATACTTATGGAGGCAGTGCTCATCAAGGTGGTGGAGCAATGTCAGGAAAAGATCCAACTAAAGTAGATAGAAGTGCAGCCTATTATGCTAGATATATAGCTAAGAATTTAGTAGCAGCAGGAGTAGCTAAAAGATTAGAAGTTCAAATCGCTTATGCTATAGGAGTTGCTAAACCATTAAGTATCTCTTTCTTAACATTTAAAACATCAAAATATTCAGATGAAAAGATAAATAAAATTATTGAAAAAGTATTTGATGCTCGCCCTGGAGCAATCATCAAATCCTTTAATTTAAATAATCCTAAATTTAAGTATTCTGATACTACAAATTATGGTCATTTTGGTAGAGAAGAATTTAATTTTCCTTGGGAAAAACTAGATAAAGTAAAGGAAATTAAACAATTATTAAAATAATTATTAAAGCGCTATAAAATTCTTGAAAAAATGCTATAATATTATTATCAAAAAAGGAGAATTTTATGAAAATATCAATTGTTGGAAAAAACATTACTATTACTGAAGGAATTAAGAGTGCTTTAGAAAATAAATTTTCTAAATTTAATAAATATTTTGACCGTGATGATGTATCTGGACGTGTTGTTTGTAGAACATATCCAATTGGAATGAAACTTGAAATAACAATCTTCACTCCACATATGATTTTTAGAGCGGAAGCGATGGATCAAGACTTATATAACGCAATGGATATTGCCGTTAATAAACTCGATGGTCAATTCAGAAAACTAAAAACTAGAATGGATAGAAGAAACAAAACTTCTTTAGCAGAATCAATTGTCCTTGATAATATTGAATCTGAAAAAGAAAGTCATGAAGATGATGAAGTTGTCAGAACTAAATCAATCTATCTTGAACCAATGAATATTGATGAAGCAATTACAAGAATGAACGCTATTGATCATGACTTCTTTGTATATTTAGATAAAGATGAAAATAGAATCTCTGTTGTCTATCGTCGTCTCGATGGTGGATATGGAGTTATCGAAGCCGAAAATAATTTAAAGTAATAGTAAGATAAAAAGCGAGATTAAACGTCTCGCTTTTATTTTGCTAAAATATAAAAATATTAAAGATTAATTGAAATATCTTGATTATCTTTAGATAAAACACGATAATGTTATGTGGTTAGTGAATTCGGAAATATAATTTCCGTGTATCATAAAATCAATCGTAAATTATAAAAATATCAAATGGAGGAATTTATATGAACGGTATATCAATGTCAATTTGCGGAATCCTATTATATAACATCGCAATTAGAGAGACTTTAGAATACGCTATTCCAAAGCAAAGCTATGATTTAAAGAGCTATCTTGAAAAAAAGAGATACATATCAGATGAAATCACTCAAGAAACATCGCTAAAGAAATTTTTTGATAACAACAAAGAAAAAACTAAAAAAATAGTTGATGATATTCATACATTAATTGACAATGTTTATTCTGATTCAGCAACAATTTGTAAAGTTGCTAACAATGAGTTAAGAGTTGATAATAGTCAACATTTAGCAATATATGATTCAGTTATTGAATTACACGAAGAAATTAAAAAAATAGTTGATGGTAATTTAGGATTTGCTAAAAGCAAAGGAGCATTAGAAGAAGAAATCTTAAAATTTGTTTTAGCAGATGAAAGACTCTATCGTACAATTGCTTTTAATTGTTTATATCATGATTTAGAATCTTTATTCTTTGAATATAACAAAGCTCGCAATGAAGCTAAAGGAGCATTAACTCCTCAATCAAACTTCATTCAAGGTGAATTAAATAGAGTTGTAAAACATATTATTTTTGTTAGAGATCATCAATCTTGCACTGATAATAAATATTGGGACATGGTTGACTATATTACTAAAACAATAGATTGGACAATCGGAAGAAGAGCCCTTCCTGAAGGAAAACATTTCGGAGATTGTTTTAAAGAAGGCCACGAAATAATTCATGCACACTTAAAAGAATATTTCGATGACTGGACTCCACAATATAAAAATATCTGTGATCAGTTACGTGAAATTAATGAAAAGAATAAGGCCGCAAAAGAAAAAGCAGCAGCTTCT
>DCIT01000022.1:3665-6946 GCA_002317145.1 Caryophanales bacterium UBA1719 | reverse complement strand
GAAGCTGAGAAAAAGGATACAAGCAAATTAAACTAGTTTATGAAAGAAAAAATATTAAATAAATTAAAGAAATCAGAATTAATCTGCTACTCCGTTAGTATATTTGTTTCTGTTGTTGGTATTGTTTTTGTTATCTTAGGAATTGTCGGAAGTAACATTTCTCAAAATTCTGAATTAGCAAAAATTCAATTAGCATTTAACTGGAGATGGATCGGATTAATATTAATCGGTGCAGCTGTTATTTTTGCTTTAATCATATTACTTGTTAATGCTCATAAAGCTGATCGTGTTATTGAAAAAGAAACTAGACGTAAACAACGTTTAACAGCAATGATGTCTGATGCTACAAAAGAAGAAAATACCGTTTATGTTGATAATGGCAAATTAGTTAATCCTACTCATACAATTATTGATAAAGATGATGACCCATCATTAAAACCTACTGGCGCCAAGGAGATGTAATAATGGCAATATTTGAAGAACTTCAAGCTAGAGGATTAATTGCTCAAGTTACTGATGAAAATGAAATTAAAGATTTAATTAATAACGGTAAAGCAAAATTCTATATTGGATTTGATCCTACTGCTGATTCTTTACATATTGGTCATTATATGACTCTTGCTTTAATGATGAGATTACAAAAAGCCGGTAATACTCCAATCGTTGTACTTGGTGGTGGAACTGGATTAGTTGGTGATCCTTCTGGTAAAAGCGACATGCGCAAGATGTTAACTAACGAAGAGATAGATAAGAACTGCGAATGTTTTAAAAAACAAATTGGTAGATTTATTGATTTAAATAAAGCTATTGTTGTAAACAATGCATCTTGGTTAAAAGAATTAAAATATGTAGATGTTCTAAGAGAAATAGGACCTTATTTCACTGTTAATAATATGCTTAGAGCAGAATGCTATAAGCAAAGAATGGAAAAGGGATTAACTTTCTTAGAATTTAATTACATGATTATGCAAGGTTATGATTTCTATCATTTATTTAAAGAGAAAGGATGTAACATGCAATTTGGTGGCGATGATCAATGGAGCAACATGCTTGCTGGAACAGAACTAATTCGTAAAAAAGAAGGCAAAGATGCTTATGCTATGACCATACCTTTATTATTAAATTGTCATGGACAAAAAATGGGTAAAACCGTTAATGGTGCAGTTTGGTTAGATAAAAATAAAACTTCTCCATTTGATTTCTTCCAATATTTTAGAAATATTGATGACGCCGATGTTATTAAGTGTTTAAAAATGCTTACATTCATTTCGATTGATGATATAAATAAAATTGAAAAAGATAATGATATTAATAAAGCAAAAGAAATATTAGCATATGAAATGACTAAGACTGTTCATGGCGAAGATGAAGCTAAGAAATCGTTAGAGATGGCTAAGAATTTATTCTCTGGTGCTGGTGATAATATGCCAACAATTGAAGTAAATGTTACAAGTGACATTGACGTTAAAGATTTATTAGTAATTTCTAAATTAACTCCATCTAAAGGTGAAGCACGTCGATTGATTGAACAAGGTGGATTAACTATTAACGATAATAAAGTTAATGATGTTAATTTAAAAATTACTTTATCTTCTTTAAAAGAAGGAATTAAGGTTAAGAAAGGCAAGAAAATATTTTTTAAAATTCTTGTTAAGTAATGAAAGAAATAATAATTAATAAATTAGAAGAAAAGCAATCAGCTTTTAAGTATGTAAAAAAATATTTAAATCACGCTCCTTTATCTTTTATAGAGAAATTATTTAGAAAAAAAGATGTAAAAGTTAATGGGGGATGGATTAAGAAAGATTATGTATTAAAAGCTAATGATGTTCTTAGAATCTATATTAAAGATGAACAACTTGAAGAGTTTAATAAAAGAACAGTAAATATTCCTACTAACTTTAATACATCGATTATTTATGAAGATGAAAATATTCTTATTTTGAATAAGAAAAAAGGAATATTAATACATGAAGATAAGAATGAAAAAGTAAAAACTTTAGCGAATGAAGTTATTTCTTATCTTACTAATAAAGGTGAATATTCTAAGTTAAATATTAATGGATTTACTCCTGCACCTTGTCATCGCTTAGATAGAAATACTTCTGGTTTAATTGTTTTTGCGAAAAACTTTGAATCGCTTCAAATAATGGAAGAGTTATTTAAAGAAAAAGAAGAATTAAATAAATATTATAAATGTTTAGTATTTGGAGAAGTTAAGAGTGGTGGAGTTATTAATAAACCATTATTAAAAGACTCTAATTCTGGAATGGTCAAAGTAAATAGTAAAGGTAAAACCGCTATCACAGAATATAAAGTAATTAAAAATTATAATAATGCTACATTGCTTGAAATACATCTAATTACTGGACGTACTCATCAAATACGTGTCCATATGGCAAGTATCAATCATCCTGTTGTTGGAGATGCTAAGTATGGTGATTTTAAAGCTAATAAAGAATTTAACAATAAATATAAATACAATTCTCAATTCTTACATGCTTATAAATTAGAGTTTAAAAACGTTAAAGGCAAATTATCTTATTTATCTAATAAAGTATTTACGTGTGATTTTGATAAAAAAGAATTATCTATTTTAAGTTCTTTAAAATAGTATGTAATTCTCTCATAACACCTTGATGTTCATTATCATGTTTTGTGACGTGATGAGAAATTGCTTTAATACTGTCGTAAGAATTTTTCATTGCATATGAGTTTGTTAAACTCTTTAACATATCGATATCGTTTAAATCATCACCAAAGGCAATGACGTTTTCTAATTTAACGTTTAATTCTTTAGATATTTCTTTAATGGCTTCATATTTATTATTAATATCGTCATAAACTTCAATAAAGCCTCTAAACTTTCCAGTCCAACAACGCGGTAAATAATGATCATATTTAATAAATATTTTGTTAACTTCTTCCTCGGAGAAATTTTTGTCTTTTAATTCTATGATATGAGTCATAACTTTATTTTTTAAATTATCATCTAAACAGCCGTAATGTACTTTCATGTTTAATAACCAGAAATCTTTATCAAGCCAAGCGTCTTTATTAGTGACAAAAATTTCTCTATCTGTTTCACAGATAACATTATTTATTTCAAAATGTTTAGAAAAATCTTTAGTGATTGTTTTTATCATATTTGGATCGCAGAATTTTCTTCTATCATTTTCTGGTTTATCAAAATAATGAATATGTAATCCGTTTAAAGATATGATAGGAGTATTTAATTTTAAATCTTTATGAAATTTTCTAACACTCCTAGCAGGTCTTCC
>DCIT01000022.1:2599-3639 GCA_002317145.1 Caryophanales bacterium UBA1719 | reverse complement strand
TTATATCCTTGTTTTGATAAGCCTCTTAAATAAAGTTTAGATAATAAAGGAATTCTTTTACTTTTAGTTAATAGAGTTCCATCTAAATCTAAGACTATTAAATAATCACTTTTCATCAAATAAACCGACAGCGTGTTTAATGCGTTTTAATGTAATATTTGCGATTGCACTTGCTTTAATAGCGCCATCTTTTAATACTTTATTAATAATTCCTGAATCTAATATTTCTTTATATCTTTTTTGGAATGGTTCAATTTCATTAATTACTGTATCCGCTATTTCTTTTTTAAAGTCTCCATAGCGATAACCAGAGAAATGTTTTTCAGCAGCAGGGATATCAACATTCTTTAATGCTGCATAAATATTTAATAAATTAGAAATACCTGGTTTATTATTTTCATCATATTTAATTTCACTACCAGAATCAGTTACTGCACTCATAATCTTTTTACGAATAACATTGATATCATCTTTTAAGAAGATATCTCCTTTAGGATCTGATTTACTCATCTTTTTAGTAGGATCAGATAAAGACATTATTCTTTTGCCAACTTTACTTACTTCTGCTTTTGGCATTACTAAAACTTTTCCATAGCGTTTATTAAATCTATTTACTAAATCTCTAGCTAATTCAACGTGTTGAGTTTGATCTTCTCCAACAGGAACTATATTTGCATCATATAAAAGAATATCAGCACTCATTAAGACAGGATAAGCAAATAATCCTAATCCAATAGCAGAGTCATTCATTTGTTTTGCTTTATCTTTAAATTGAGTCATTCTAGATAACTCACCCATATATAAATAGTTTTGTAAAATAGCATTAGCTTCAGCATGAGCGCTTACATCACTTTGTAAAAACAAAGTGCATTTCTTTGGATCTAGACCACTTGCTAAATAAAATGCGGCAATATCTTTAGAATTATTTCTAAGTGTTTCAGGTTCAATAGGCAATGTTAAAGCATGGAGATCAGCGATAAAAATAAAACATTCTCCTTTTTCTTGGAACGCTTTAAAATTTTTAAGCGCTCCTATGTAGT
>DCIT01000022.1:0-2576 GCA_002317145.1 Caryophanales bacterium UBA1719 | reverse complement strand
TAATTGACCTGTAGGTTTAATTCCACTTAGTATTCGCATACTGTAAAATTATATCTTTTTTAAATTAAAAAAAGAAATATAATATCACTATGTTAAAAATTTATGTTTCTCCTTCATGTTCCTCATGTCGCAAAGTTAAAGAGTTTTTTAAACGTCGCAAAATTCCTTTTCAAGAGATAAATATTTTTAAAGATTTAAATTATGGTGATTTGTTATATTTATTAACTAAAACTGAAAACGGTACGGATGATATTATTTCTGATAGATCAAAAATTATTAAAGAACAAAAAATTGATTTTAATAATATGAAAATTAATCAATTAATTGAATTTATTTTAAAGAATCCATCAATATTAAGAAGACCTATTATCGTTAACGATAATGAGATGCAAGTTGGATACAATGCATATGATATTACTTCGTTTATTCCTCGTGCGAGAGATTATGCTTTCTCTCATTGTAGTAAAAAAGAATGTCCAACATTTTCTGCATGTGAACATTCTAATGATAATAAAAAAGTTATTTCAAAGAGTTGAACGCTCTAACGACTTTACTTACTTTATTAGCTTTATAAGGGACTTTTAATTCCTGGAATAATTTTTTTAGTATTTTAACTGCGCCTACTTCGCTGTTATATTCATATTCGATTTCAAAATCTTTCTTTTTGTTATATTCGTTTCTATCTAAACTTAATAAACCATCTTTATATTCAATATCAATTCTAGTAGTGGTTAAACTTGTCATAATTCTCATAATAGAAATATCCATTCCTAACATAGTTAAGAATCTTTTAATATCACCATCTGGGAACTTTTTATTCTTTTGTAATAAATCAAAATCAATTTGTTTTAAATTTTGATTTTTCTCTAACAAACCTTCACTTAACGGAGTCTTTAAAGTTAATTCATATTCATCTTTCTTTTTTCTTACTCTTAAAGAGATTCCGTGATTTGCTAAAGAAAGATCTACATCATCGATGTAGTAATTAACTTGAACATATGATTTGTTATTTGTTTTCGAAAAATGTTTAACAAATTTGTTAAAGTCTTTTTCGTTTACTAGAGCCTTAGCTTCAATTTCTATATTTGTCGACATACAAAATTATATTAAACCTTTTTACTTAAAATTAATATGCTTTTTAATATCTTCAGTTGGTAATCCCATAACATTATCGTAACTACCTATGATAGATTTTACTAATGGATAATTATCTTGAATGCCATAAGCTCCAGCTTTACCTTTGCTTAATCCTTTATCTACGTATTCTTTAATTAATTTATCATTTAATTTATTAAATTTAACTATTGTTTTTACGGTACGATTAATTTCAATGTTTTTATTAATAAAGGTATAACTAGATAATACGTAGTGTTCTTTATTACTTAATAATTTTAAAATTCTAATAGCATCTTTATTATCTTTTGGTTTATTAATTATTTTATTGTTATAAATAACAACAGTGTCACATGCTAGAACAGAATCATTAGGAAATCTTGAATAAACTTCATAGGCTTTTAATTTCGCTAATTCGGATGAATAAGTTGATATATTAAAAGAAAAACTTCTTTCATCTATATGTGGTTCTTCAATACGAAAATTCTTAATGATCTTTTTCATTAACTCTTTTCTACGAGGAGATGTACTAGCTAAAATTAACATTAGTTTTTAGTTAAAAGAATTGGGACAACTAAAGGATCTCTTTCCGTTAATTGATGGACTAAAGATCTAGTTGTATTAATCATTTTTTGTTTAATTTCTTCTTGTGAACTTCTTAATGATAAACGAACATCTTCATAAATAGCATTTTCAATGGTAGTCTTAAATTTATCTTCGTTATCAATAACAAAACCTTTGTAATAGATTTTAGGTTTTCTAAGCATCTTATAATCATGAGCATCAATAGTGGAAGTAATTACTACTAATCCATCATCTTTTAATACTTGTCTTTGTTTAATAATGTTACTAGAAATACCGTTAATGTTATATCCATCTAAATAGATATCATCTGCTGGTACTCCATTAGGATTTCTAGTGATAACGTGATCTTTCAATCTTAAAGATTGTCCATTATCTAAAATGAAGATATTTTCTTTTTTAACTCCAACACTTTCAGCAATATTAGCATGTAATTTTAACATGCGATATTCACCATGGGCAGGCATAAAATATTTAGGAGAAAACAATTTAAGCATTAATCTTAATTCTTGTTTGCTTGGGTGTCCTGAACTATGTAATGAGAATGAACCGTTAGTTAAAACGTTCGCTCCAAATTTAGATAATAAATTAATAATGTGATCAATCGCTTCTCCATTACCTGGAATAGGAGAAGAAGAGAATACAACTGTATCACCTGGAATGATATGAATATTTTTATGTTCTCCAGTAGCGATTTTGCTTAAAGCGGCATTAACTTCACCTTGTGAACCAGTGCAAATAATACATATATCACTTGGTTTATAAGCATTAACAGTTTCGGCATTAATTAAGCTATCATCAGGAATTTTAATATATCCAAATTTACGTGATACTTGGATTGCAAATTCCATTGATCTTCCAACAATAGCGATTTTTCTATG
>DCIT01000032.1:2124-4006 GCA_002317145.1 Caryophanales bacterium UBA1719 | reverse complement strand
CCTTGAGCAGTTTCTGGTCTAAGATAGACTTCACTAGATGCATCTTCCGTAACACCTATGTGTGTCTTAAACATCATATTAAATTTACGTACATCAGTGAATGTATCAGTTTTCCCACATGTTGGACATTTAAATTTATGTTCTTTTATGAATTTATTCATATCTTCAAATGTCATAGCATTGACATCAGCATCAGGGAATTGAGATTTAATTAAATCATCCGCTCTATGACGAGCTTTACAGGATTTACAATCAATTAATGGATCATTAAATGTTTTAACATGTCCTGTTGCTTCCCAGACTCTTTTATTCATAAAAATAGCAGAATCTATTCCAACGTTATAAGGAGATTCTTGAACGAACTTCTTCCACCAATAACGCTTAATGTTATTCTTTAATTCAACACCTAAAGGACCATAATCCCAAGTGTTAGAAAGACCCCCGTAAATTTGGGAGTTTTGGTAAACATAACCACTTGTGGTTAAATGTGTTACAATCTTTAAAAATTTATTATCACTCATATTTGAACAGCCGTTATATTAAACCACTAGGGACTTGACATGTCAACCTATTATGAGTGTACTATAGTAATAAATCAATCATTTCTAAATGTTTAATGTCTGTATTTGTCTGGTCTTTTATATAAATTGCTAGATCTTTAATTATAGGAACCGCTAATTTTGGATCAAAAACATAGTCTTTAATTTCTTCAGGTTTAATCTTAAATGCTAAGCGAAGCATCTTGATTTTATCAGCAGCATATTGAATGTGTTTAGTTGGATCAAATACTGTTTTTGATACTAATCCACCATCAATTAATGAAACTCCAACTATATCTTTTTTAGATTTAGTGATTACACATTCATCAACATCTAATCCATATCCACTCGCTTTAATACATTGCGCAAAGAATATTAATATATAAGTATAGATTTTATATCCATGAAAAGACATCATTGTATAAAGACATTTTAAACAACTTACTAAATAAGGATATAATTTAGGTTTATCTTCATCAATCACTAATCTTAAAATCATTTCATTAATAGTATGAATGCAATAAGCAGGATGAGGACAACCTACAAAATTACGTGAATCTATAATTGGGTTTGCTTCTTTAAAAGATAAATATTTTTTATTATCGCTAAAAAGAAAATTAGCGTACATTAAAGGATTTACTAATAAGAAATTCTTTGAAAATGGTTTAAATACTCCATAAGCTTGAAAAGATAAAACATTGTCTTTAGTTAACAAAGTTAACATCGCATTATAGTCTTTATATTTAGATATTGATATGACTACACCTTCAACTTTCATATTAATATCCGAATTCTTTTAAATCACGTGGAGAGTTTAACCAGTCTTCTTTTACTTTTACTAATAATGATAAATATATTCTTTTATGGAAATATGATTCTAATTCAACTCTTGCTTGTTTGCCTATACGTTTAAGCATAGATCCACCTTTACCTATAACAATGCCTTTTTGTGATTGTTTATTTACAATGATATTAGCGACAATCATCATGCTTTCTTTCTTGTGTTTTATATCTTTAATATAAATAGCGATGTTATGTGGAACTTCTTCCTTTAGGGTCATTAATATTTTTTCTCTAATTATTTCTTTCGTATAAAAAACATCATCTTTTAATACAGAAACATCTGGATAATACTTAGGACCAGTTTTAAGTTTACTAACTATTGTTTTTAATAATTCGTCTTTGTTAAAACCATCAATAGCAGACATTTCAATTAATTTTGCCTTCGGAAATAATTTATTCAATTTATCTTTCGCTTCATTAACTTCAGGTAAACGTAATAAATCAATTTTATTTAACACAACAATATCTATTTTCTTTTTTATAAAAGAAGATAAATATTC
>DCIT01000032.1:0-2030 GCA_002317145.1 Caryophanales bacterium UBA1719 | reverse complement strand
GATTTACCTAAATTATTTTTCGCATTATGTAATCCTGGAGTATCTTCTAAGACTATTTGATATTTTTTATCATCAATAACTGAAATAATATTATTTCTAGTTGTTTGAGCTTTAGGAGTTACTATCGCGACTTTTTTATTTGATAAAAGATTTAAAATTGTAGATTTTCCAACATTCGGTTTACCGATTAAAGAAACAAAGCCTGATTTCATTTTTGAATATCCTTTGTCCCAATTTGTAAAGGTAATAATTTCTTAATAGTATATTCTTTAATAATTTTAGGTCTATCTAAGTTTACTAAATATATAGGCGTATCTTCGTTTAATAATTCAGACATAATTTGAAGGCATGCTCCACAAGGTGCAAATGAACCTTTGGTTTTTCCAACTATTGCTAAAGCAACAATATCGTTTTTTCTTACCCCATTAGAATAAGCATTAAAAATACAGTTGCGTTCTGCGCACATTGATAATCCATATGAAGCTGATTCAATATTCGTTCCTTTATAAATCTTCTTATTTTTAGTTATAAGCGCTGCACCAACCTTGAATTTAGAAAAGATTGCATAAGAATGCTCTCTAACATCTTTCGCAGCTTTAATCACTAATTCTTTATTATTCATATTTTCTCCCCTTTTAATATCTTATCTTCTAGAGCGAACATGGTCTCTCTCTTTTTTTCATTATGAACATGATCATATCCAAGCAAATGTAATAAACCATGAATATATAAATATATTAATTCGAATTCAAATGAATGCTTAAATTCTTTAGCTTGAGAGATTATCTTATCAATTGAAATATCAATCTCACCTAAAAATTGAGGCTGGGTAGATTTAATTTTGACCTCGCCCTTTTTTAACTCTAAAAAGGCGAATGAAATAACATCAGTAACTTTATCTATTTTCCTATAGATTTTATTAATCTTTTTTATTTGTTTATTATCAACAAAATTCAATTCGATAACATAATTGCCTTTTACTTTTAATAAATTAAAAGTCTTGTTCGTTAATCTTTTTAAAGTAGGTAGATATTTATTATATTTTTTATCGTAATTATTATTAAAAGATATGAGCATGTAAAGATATTATATCTTTATTCGCTCTCATTTTCTTTATTTTTTACAATCAATTCATAAAATTTAGTTTGATTGATTATGTTTTCTTTATTCTTTTCTATTGTTAAAAATGCGTTATCTAAACTGGTAAAAGTAAATAGGCACATTGCAAAATAAAATAGGACAAAATAAATGTTAGCATTATTAGTCATGGCACTCATGAAAAAAGTGACTATCAAAAGTATGAATATTTCTATCATCTTTTTCATATCAATAATGCCTGCAATTTTATAAGTCTTTTCTTTAATGGTTTGATAAGAAGATAAATAAGATTCTTCATCTAATGGATCTTTAGTTAATAGGTTAGATTCAAGATACTCAAGATTTGATGCTCTTTTTCTAACTATAGGAACTATTAACAGGTAATCAATCAAAACTATGATTGCTGATGATAGTAAAACGAATATAGAATAGTAGTTTTGTAGTATTAAAATAGTATTTACTGCTAAAGCAGAGGATAAAGATAACACAATTTTATTAGTAGAGGTTAAAAGACCTGATTTTGTTTTATGCATTAATAAATAATTACGTCTTCTAAGTCTTAAATTTGGATCATAAGTAAATCGTATATAATCATCATCAAATTTCTTTAAAATAATATAAGCCTGGGATTTATAAATGACTGCAAATAATACTCCTACCACTACAAAGATTATTGGATATATAAAGTTAAATTTTTGATCAACAAAATATGCTCCAATAAAATAAGATAAAATTGCTAAGACTTCTACTGTCATAAGTAAAGCCTTGTTTTTAAAAGAAATTAAATCATTTATCTCGTATTTAAAACTCATCTTATTTAGTCCTTCAAATTGGAGGACTTCAAACCCATTTGGGCAATCAGAAAATAATTTAGAATTTAATACTAACTTTTTTCCAATAGCTGGATCATAAATATAAGAGAATTTCTTGTA
>DCIT01000036.1 GCA_002317145.1 Caryophanales bacterium UBA1719 | reverse complement strand
ATATGAAAAAATTAAGTTTAATGGCCACGTTTATAGGTGCGGTTTCTTTATTATGCGGATGTAATCATGTGCATGATAAAAATGCTAAATGGCAATATAACGAGACTACTCACTGGAAAAAATGCTCATGTGGAGAAGAATTTGATAAAGGTGAACATTCTATTAATGAAGATGATTGTAATTGTCCAACATGTGGATATCATGATCCAATGTTCGTGGTTAATGATAAAGGGCTATTAACTGGATTAACTAATTTTGGTAAGAACTATAAAGGTGTCTTAGAGAAAGATGATACTGTTAAACATAACGATTTTAGCAAAGCTAATACAATAGGTGAAAATGCTTTTGTTGGTTGCCAAGCTTCAGAAATCATTGTCCCAGACGGTGTTAATGCTGTACATGTGAGTAATTTTACTGGAGAAGCTAGTTCAAAACTAAAATTTGAATATGAAGGAAAATTAGTCACTCCTACTGATATTCAATGGGTTGAACATTCAGATGGTTATAAGTACAAAGAAAATGTTTATAAAAATAATGTCGCAATGGTTAACGGGTTATTCTATCCTACATTAAAAGAAGCTATTGATAGTGTTAAAGAAGACAATACAATTATTAAAATTGTAAAAGAAAGCTATGATGCTGTTACAGTGGAACACGGCAGCTATTTTACTGTTAAACACAAAACAATATTAGAATCCCTTTCAGAAACCAGAAAAACTGATTTAAAAGCTAATTTTGAAGTATTTAATACTGCACAATTAGAAATTGATCCTTCTGTTACTTATAGCGGAGGATCAACTAACTTAGGTACTCAACTTACTCGCGAAACATGTGGAACAGAAAAAATAGCATGTTTAGAAACTAGTACTTTATATTTCCCTGGTCTTAGCGAAGCCCCAAAAGGTCCAACCATTTATTATCATGATACTGGCGGAGGCAATTCATATACTGCTTTAGGAGATGTTCAAACTTATAAAGATGCAATCCTTGAAAAAGAGGTAAGTTGTTATGCTTATGGAGTGTTTAAATTTGAAAGAGAGTCTAAAAATATTACAGGGTTAACTACATTCGGACAAACAATAACTAAATTATCAATATCAGAGTTTTGGAAAGATAATGATACAGGAAGCACTGACTTTGGTTTAGCGAAATATGCATTTAATTCAAAAGATAAAAGACCCATCGAAATTACTATTGGTGGTGAAAAAAGATCATTTGATGTTACTGGTCATTTCCAAAAAGGAATATTTAATCAATTACATATTAAAAGTGGAATTAAGGAAATTCCAGAAGGAACATTCTCTTTTATAATTTTTGATAGAGATCGTTACAAAACTAACGAGTTAAAAGAAATTGAAAGAAAAATTAGTAAATTATCATATGTTGAATTGGATAAATGTGTTGAAGTTATTAATGAAGAAGCCTTCCGTGAAGCGTGCTCTTTAATAGATTTTATTACTAAAGATGAAGGAACTGGCGCAGGATTAAGAGAAATTAAAAAATGGGCTTTTAGAGGTTGCGATAGACTTCAAACCTTTGATGTCTCTAATTCAGAAAATTTAATTAGAATCGGAGTAGGTGCTCTTAGCTTATGTTATAACTTAAATGGAATTAAATTAGCTAATGTAAATGCCTGGGGAACTGAAAATGGTAATTTCCACTTTGCTCCTATTGATTTAACTGAAGCTAATTTAAAAAATGTATTTGTTCATTACTATGAAAATAATGCATTTGTTAGAGAATCTATAAATCATCAATATTATGGTGCGGTATATGGATATCATCCAAATGATAAAGATAGTTACGGTATTCACAACTGCGTTACTAATTTCAAATATGTCGGTCATCTTAATCACCCACAAATTTTTAATAACTTAAAAGAAGGAAGCTATGTTCGTGTAACTCAAGAATATTTTAAAAATGCTTATAACAAATCTGATGAAGAATCTACAGACCCTATATTTATCAAATCTGGCCATTCAGTTTATATTAAAAATGATGGGGACCAAACTTTAAAACTTAATAATTTTGTTGTTGAACCTGGGGCATATGTTATTTTTGGTGACAATATACAAATAAACGGTGAAGTAAAATTACAAAAAAGCGGATTAATGATTGGATCATGTGCATTTGCAGGTAAACCAAACTTAGGAAATACCGGTAAAATTACCTTAGATAATAGTGTTGCAATAGGTTTTGAAAAAACAAGAATGAATTTCAGCGGAGAAGAATTAAATGATTGCACTTTATATGGAGTTTATAATTACAGTTACAATGATTTATATATTCAAGCAACCAGTTTTAGTAAACTTGCCCAAATGTGTAAAAATTTATCAATCACCAAGCAAAGTGAATCTGATATTTACGGCAAGAGTTTCTTTGCTATAGTTCAGCAATTTTCACAAAATAATAATTGCATAGAAAATCTTACGATAGGTGATGAAGTTGATGAACTTAACGCTAGTGGAGACGGCGGAGCTTTTGCAAATTGTTCTAATTTAACAACAGTTAAATGTGGAGGTCGATTACGTGGAATCGGAAAAAGCGCTTTTAAGAACTGCCAAAATTTACGAGAGTTTGATGTGTCAAAAGCTAACAACCTAGAATATATTTATTCATATGCTTTTGAAAATTGTCAATCTTTAAATAGCTTTATCCTTGGTGATAATAACAAGGAATTTAGAAAAATAGATGGAAATGCATTTAAAAACACTCCTTTATCATGGTTCTATATGCCTCCTGGAATAAGAAGTGGCTGGACCGTTAAAAAGAAAACTCTTGATGCAAAAGAATTCGAAGACCCTAGACATGCTGCACAATTAATACGTGTAACATACGCAACTAATGACTGGAATCGTTAAAGTTAAATAAAAAAATCGATTTATTTACTTAGTTATTAATCTTTAACAGCGCATTTATCTTCTTTAATAAAGAACCAAGTAATTAAGAATCCTGCTGCGGCAGCCATTAATAAACCAAATGTATACCAAAGCATTCCCATGGCGTTTTCTTTGCCATTAACAAAAGACATTAATGGAATTGCTATTATACCTGATGCTCCAGCATAAGCTGTTGATCCAATCTGCATTGCCATAACAAATGCTCCACCAACACCAGCACCTAATCCAGCTGTAATAAATGGAGTACCTAAAGGTAAAGTAACAGAATAGATTAATGGTTCACCAGCCCCTAATATACCTGGAATAATTGCACCAGTAATATTATTTGTTAATGTTGTATTCTTTTTCTTTTTAGCTTTTATATATAAAGCAACAGCTGCTCCTACTTGACCAGCACCGGCCATTGCTAATGTTGGATATAAAGAAACGAAACCATGTTGTTTCATTTCTGTAGTATAGAAAGCAATTAAACCATGATGCATTCCAGTCATGACTAATGGTAAGAATAATGCTGCAGCGATAAAGCCTACAATTATTCTTACAATAACATGGTTGTTCATTGTTAAGAATCCAATACCTTTACATATACCATCAGATATATAACCGGTAACAATCATGATACCAAATATATAAACACATCCAACTAGTAATATAGATATAAATGGAGTGAATACCGAATCTAAAACATCAGGCATCTTCTTATGTAAGAATTTCTCAACTACACTTAATAGATAACAGGCTAAGATAACTCCTAGTACACCACCTTTACCAGCTAATAAAACACTATTTAATGATCCATCTTTATCAGCAAGCCCAATTAACTTAGCAATTTCAGTTATATTAGGAATAATACAAATACCACCAAGGAAACCTCCTAGCATTGGAGTTGCCCCATATTCTTTCGCGGCATTAACACCAGCGAAAATAACTATATAAGAAGTAAATCCATTACTTAAAGCAGTGAATAAATGGAAAAATACATTCGCAGTTGTAGATGAAGCTTTCCAAACATTTTGAACTGTTGTACCACCTAATTGTCTTGTAATACTTAATAAGGAAGCAAATAATCCAGCAGCAATAATAGCAGGAATTAATGGTGAGAAAATATTTGCTAGATGTCTCATACATCTAGTAAGCCATTCATATTTATTAGTTTTTGTTTTTACTTTAGCTTTATTTTCTCTCCAATCAGCAGATATATCTAAACCATTATTTGTTTTAGTTTTTGTTGCTTTTGAATCTTGAACTTTTGTATTAAGTAATTTAGTAAATTCATTAGATACTTTCGTGGCTTTACCTGGTCCTAAAACAAGTTGAACATTTTTACTTTCAGTTATTACTTTTAATACACCATTAACTTTCTTAAGTGATACTAGATCAATTTTATTAGGGTCCACTACTAATAAACGTAATCTTGTCATACAATGTGCTGAATTAGTAACATTACTACTTCCCCCAACACATTTAAGAATTTCACTAGCGATTAATCCATAATTATCTGCCATAACTACTTACTCCTTTTTAATGTCTTTTTAATATGTCCTTTAGTTTTATTTAATCTTGCAATTGCTTCTTTATAAGAACACTTACATAAAATCATAACAATCGCTACTTTAGCTTTGTTATTACATTTCTTAAGCGTTTCTTGTGCTACTTTCCTATCTACTCCAGTAGCTTCAATAACTATATTCTCACAACGAACATGTAACTTCGCATTCGTCGGTACTACATCAACCATTAAGTTTTGATAGCATTTACCCATCTTTATCATACTTCCAGTAGATATCATATTTAATATAAGTTTTTGACATGTACCAGCTTTAAGTCTAGTAGATCCTGTAAGTACTTCAGGACCAGGAAGAACTTCAATCTTAACATCTGCTAATTTAGAAATAGGGGCATTATAAGAACAGGCAATTGATCCAGTATGGCATTTAACTTTATTCTTAGCGTATTCTAATCCACCTATAACATAAGGAGTTCTACCTGATGCTGCTACACCTATAACAACATCTTTTTTATTTAATTTAATATTCTTTAAATCATTAACAGCTAATTCTTTAGAGTCTTCAGCACCTTCAATAGCTTTAACAAAAGCTTTGCTTCCTCCAGCCATTAATCCTATAAATGTATTAAAGTCTACTCCAAATGTTGGAGGACATTCAGAAGCATCACATACCGCTAATCTTCCTGAGGTACCTGCTCCCATATAAATAACTCTGCCACCTTTACTTAATGAAGCATAGGCTAAATCAATCATCTTAGCGATATCTTTTAAAACTCTTTTAATAGCTTTAGGAACATTCTCATCTTCTTTATTCATGATTGTCGCAATCTCAAGAGAAGACATAGAATCTAAATTTAATGTTTTTAAATTACGTGATTCAGTAGAGATTTTTTTTAAATTAATATCCATATTAATATTTATCCTTATTTATGAATTAACTTATACGCTAATAAAGCACTACCATAGCTTGCTTCATATTTCTTAGGTACATATTTAATATTCTTATTAATACTTTTTAATACAGTTTTCTTATATAAAGTATCAGCATTCGCTAATCCACCAATCAAAGAGAACTTTGCTTTCTTAAATTTACACTCTTTATAAACTGTATTAATCATATTAGCTGCACCTAAAGCATTTTCTAATATTATTTCTTTGGCATATTTATTATCA
>DCIT01000026.1 GCA_002317145.1 Caryophanales bacterium UBA1719 | reverse complement strand
ACGACTTTTGTCAATAATGTCAAAGTGTCAATATAGAAGCATTTTTTAATATATTTATTTATTACTATATTTTTCTTGTTGGCTCTAAAAATTAAAATAACCACGCATGATATGGTCTGACAATATTGACAAAAGTATACCCGTAGGGGTGGTCATATCTTCACGACTATTCATTTGGAGACCGGCCTGGGGTTTTACGCACAACTTTTTCAATTCAAACGGGGTATATGCCCCAATTCAAACAAACTAAAAAATTATTTTTCGGAGGTAAACTCATGTTATTTAGAGTTAATTACGGTGGCGAATCACACCTTACCAAAAAAGATTTGAAACACTTTTCAGATAGCAAGTATGCTTGTAAGCATTTATTCCAAACACCTGAAAACACTATCATTATTGTATCTCAAAGCAAATCAAGAAAGGTAAAAAGCTTTAGAGTTGCTTATAACTTCACAAATGTGTTCTTTTCTACGGAAGAAGATGCACTGACTTTTGTCAAAGAAAGATTCGGTAATATCAAGGAGGCACAATAATGGACAAGCTTTTCCCTAAATACTATCCACTAGTTGATATTGGCGAAGGTATTAAAATGCCAATGTTCCCAACGGATCACGCAAAAGTAATTAGAACCAAATGCAAGTATTATTTATCTGAAACACCGATACACACTTATAGGCTTTTTGCTAATGGCAAAGCAGATGATGAAGAATTTGATGTTTGTTGCCCTTACTGCCATAGCGTTATGAGTCCCATCAGTATCTATGCAGATGTAAAAGTTACTACTTATGTCTGCGAACAATGTATGTTCAAAACTATAAACAAAAAGGAGAATTAAAAATTATGAAAATTACAAATTATTACAACAAAGCACTTGAAAACATGCTTAGAAACAGAAACGCAACTGAAGACTACAACTTCTTAAACGAAGGCAACACTGGGGAAAGCTCATTCTATTTTCCTATCGATGATGAAATCTTAAAGAAGGACAACCTTTTTAGAAGATATGCAACCATCGTAACTGGTGGTAGAAGTGATGGTAAAATCGTTGCTACTTTATCCAATGCAAAAGCCGTTCTTATGGAAGACGGAACTCAATACCCTGAACAATCAGATAGTTTTTCTGAGATTAGATTTGGCTCTTACAAGATTGGCTCTTTGACTAAAATCAAGGACTACTTCGTAAGAGATAACAACTTTGATGTTAAGGCTTATCTTTCAAACGAATTCTCTAGAAGATTTGGTAAAGAGGAAGAATACTTATTCTTAAACGGCAATGGAACAACCGAGCCTACTGGTCTTTTAACATCAGCTAAGGTTGGAGCAACAACTACTTCTCTCACTACTGCTGGTGTTTATGATGCACTAGTTAGTCTTTACTTCTCAGTCAACAAAGAATATCGTGGCACTTCCATTTGGATTATGAACGATGAAACGGCTATGAAACTTCGTAAGGTAAAAGATAATGATGGCACTCCACTTTGGAATCACACAAATGATACCATCTTCGGCAGACCTGTTGTTATTAGCCCTTATATGACAAACACTAGTAAACCTATTCTCTTTGGTGACTTATCCTACTTCTGGATGATCATTCGTAAGCCTTTATCGGTTATGGTTCTTGTTGAAAGATACGCTAACACAAACGACATCGGCTATGCTGCAAATGAACGCCTAGATTCAAAGCTTGTGCGAGATGATGCCATTAAGGTATTAACTCTCGTAGCTGAGGAATAAAGCCAACACAAGCCAAAATAACGGCCTTTCTGGGGAGATTAACCTCTCCCTAGATTGACTGGCTAGGTAACGATTATGAACGAAAATATTCAAGTTACAACAAAAGAAATAGGTGGCATAACCTTTATTGTTAAAACACCAATTATTAGCTCAAACGAAGATAAAAAGGTAATTTGCGAAAAAGTAAAAGCACTTATTTTGAATAAGTTAAAGTTATCAGAAAATACACACAAATAGGCCTCTATTCACTTGATATAAAGTTCTTTTAGAGTGATATATATCACTACCTTAAAGGAGGTAGGTTATATGAAGAAACTCGAAGAATTAAAGAAAGAACTAGACACTATTTGTGAAAGCACAAAAACAAGCAGAAAAGGTATCCAATGCCTAATCGATTACTACATTAAGTCACTCGGTTGGAGTGAAAGCGAAGCCATCAAATACACAATCAAGTTATTTGAAAACGGCACAATTGAAATGATTAAAGTAATCGGCAAAGATGGAAAAGAAATCTAAGCAAGGAGGACGACAAAATTGATACAAATGAATATTGATACAAGAATCACTGCACTTTATTGCCGTCTTTCTTGTGATGATGAAAAACAAGGTGATAGCAACTCAATCATTCACCAAAAAGAAATGCTTTCTAAATATGCTAAAGAGAATGGATTTCTTAACACTCAGTTCTTTGTTGATGATGGTTATTCTGGAACGAATTTTAATAGACCTGATTGGCAAAGATTAAACTCCCTTATTGATGATGGTAAAATTGGAACTATCATAGTTAAAGACATGAGCCGACTTGGTAGAGATTATCTTCAAGTAGGAATGTACACCGAGATGGTGTTTCCTAACAACGATATAAGGTTTATTGCAATCAATAATGGTGTTGATAGTATAAACGGCACTGAAAACGATATGACTCCATTCATCAATATTTTCAATGAGTATTATGCGAAAGACACATCAAGAAAAATACGAGCAGTTGCAAAAGCCAAAGGTGAATCAGGCAAGCCACTTGCCTCTCAACCACCTTACGGATACATAAAAGATACAAACGATAAAACGCACTGGATTATTGATGAAGAAGCATCACAAGTGGTAAAAGAGATATTTTCACTTTGCATTAATGGATATGGTCCGAGTCAAATTGCAGATGTTTTAACCAAGAGAAATATTGATTCTCCAAGCATCCATTTTAAGAAGATAGGTTTAACTTACTCGGCACTTGCCTCAAAGAACACACCAGATACTTTCTGGGATCAGAGAACAATAGCTCATATTCTAGACAAGCTTGAATACACTGGTTGCACTGTCAATTTCAAAACGCATGTGAAATCCTATAAGAACAAGAAAAAGATAAACACCCCTCGTGAAGATTGGAAAATATTTGAGAATACTCATGAGGCAATTATAAGTAAAGATATCTTTGATACTGTTCAAAAAATCCGTTCAGGTAAACGAGTAAGAAATAATCTAGGAGAAATGCCAATGCTATCTGGAATTGTATATTGTGCCGACTGTGGTGCTAAGCTTTATCAAGTTCGTGGTAAAGACTGGACTCATGACAAAGAATATATGGTTTGTGCTTCTTATAGAAAGAAATCAAAGCAAATATGCTCATCACACCAAATACGAAATATTGTGTTAGAGCAATTGATGTTAGAGCAACTTCAAGAGGTGATGGCATTTGCTAAAGAGAACGAAGATAAGTTTATAGAAATAGTTACATCTCAAACTAAAAAAGAAATGGAAAAGAGCCTAAGAGAAAACAAGAAAGAATACGAAATAGCAAAGACTAGATATTCCAAACTTGATGAGATTATTCAAAGGCTATATGAAGATAATATTGATGGTAAAATTAGCGATGAGAGATTCCAAAAGCTAACGGAATCCTACGAAACCGAGCAAAAAGAATTAAAATCCAAGCTTAAAGAACTAGAGAGTCTTCTTGATGGAGATAAAGAAAAATCCCTAAGTGCAGACCATTTCTTATCTGTAATTAGAGATTATACCGAGATTAAGGAATTGAGTTGTGAAATCATTAGAACTTTCATAGATAAAGTCCTAGTTCATAAAGTTGAAAAGATAGATGGCAAGAGAGTTCAAACCATCGAGATTTACTATAATGGAATTGGAAAGGTAGCCATTCCTAGATAAGACTATAGAATAGAAGAAAGCGTAGCCAAACTAATGACTACGCCTTTTTCTTTGTTGAGAGCCTCAAATCCTAAAATCCCCAAGAGGTGTTAGGATTATATAAGTTCTTTTTTGATTAATATAAAAACTATCTATTTATTAGAAAAAATGATATAATAATATACTGAGGTAAAAAGGTATGAAGAAAAGTATAATTTCTATTTTAACAATAATATTATGTCTATTTATTTGTTCTTGTAACACTAATGAAGATAAATATTATTTTGTTAATATACCTTTTGCTACTTATTTTGATACTACTGGTTATATAGTATGCGAATATAATAAGAAAAATCAAGATCCATATGATATTAAAGAAGATATTAATAATGATTTAATACCATTACTAGATGAATTAGAACAAACATTTGCTGGTAATGCTAGTAAAATTAGTTATTCTTTAACTAAAGAAGTTAATTCAAAAGCTGGAAAAGAAATAGTAGAAGTTAATGAATATTTTATGGAAGTATTCTTAATGGCTAAGGGTATTACAAGTAATTATAATAAATTTGATATTACATGTGGCGCTTTAACTTCTTTATGGGATATATCTAATAAAGCAAAACTTCAATATGATTCTGATTCAAATATAAATATGAATAATAATTTTACTATTCCATCTCAAGATAAAATTGATGCAGCAATAGATACTATTCAATCTATTATTGAATATGATGATAGCAATATATATATACATAACCCAAATACTGAACTTGATTTTGGTGCTATTGCAAAAGGATATGCAGTAGATAAAATAAAAGAATTAATAATAAATAAAGGATTTGATTTCTTTGTTATTAATTTTGGTGGTAATGTATATATTCATGGATTAAGTAAACAAGATCAATATAAAACTATTCCAGTTTCAATACAAGTATCATCAAATGGAACATCTAATTTAATTAAATTATATGAAACTAATACTGCTATTGTAACAAGTGGTATTAATAATAGATATATAACTATTAATAATGTTAAATATCCACATATTATTGATTTAACTACTGGATATCCAATTAATAATAATATTGAAAGTGTCACTATTATTTATGAAGATAGTGCATTAAGTGATGCTTTCGCAACACTTGTATTAGTCAGTGGTGTTGATGATGGAATACAAATTATTAAAGAGAATAATCTAAAAGGTTTAATAGTTACTAAAGAAAAGAAAATATATATGGTAGGTAGTCTTAGTTATCAATTACTAGACTCATCATATGAAATAATAAAAAAATAGGTGATATATATGTCAAAATTAGTTATAAAAGATTTACATGTATCAGTTGAAGGCAAAGAAATATTAAAAGGTGTTAATTTAGAATTAAATACTGGAGAATTCCATGTAATAATGGGACCTAATGGAACTGGTAAATCAACACTTGCATCTACTATTATGGGTCATTATAAATATGTTGTTACAAAAGGATCTATTTTACTTGATGGTGAAGATGTATTAAAAATGACTGTTGATGAAAGAAGTAGAAAAGGATTATTTCTTGCAATGCAGTATCCAGCGGAAATAACTGGAGTAACAAATTCTGATTTTATTAAAACTGCAATGCATGCAAGACTTAAAGATGGCGAAACACTTCCATTAATGAAGTTTATTAGAAGTTTAGATAAAGCATGTGAAGAATTAAAAATGAGAGATGATCTACCACATAGATATGTAAATGAAGGATTTTCTGGTGGAGAAAAGAAACGTAATGAAATTCTTCAAATGAAATTATTAAGACCTAAATTTGCTATATTAGATGAAATAGATTCTGGTCTTGATGTAGATGCATTAAGAATAGTAGGAGAAAATGTTAATGATATGAAATCAGATGATTTTGGAGCATTAATAATTACTCACTATGAAAGATTATTAGATTATATTAAACCAGATTATATCCATGTATTAATGAATGGAAAAGTAGTTAAAGAAGGTGGACTTGATCTAATGGAAAGAATAGATCAAGAAGGATATGATTGGATAAAAGAAGAATTAGGTATAGAAGATGATGATACACCTAATATTACTTCTAATATCTTAGGAACATGTGCAACTAAAGTTGCATTAAAAGGTGAAGATAAATAATGAAATCTTTAGAAATATTAGATATTTCTAAAGAATATAATATTCATTTATCTAATAATGAAGAAAAACATTTTATTATTTTTAATAGCAATTTAAATATAGATAAATTTAAATTACATATAGATTTAGATAATTTTGTTAATTTAAGTATATATAATGTAGTAACAACTACTAATAAATTCTTAATAGATGAATTAATTAATATAAATGGATCTAATTCACATGTAGAAATAATAAATGTTTTACTTGTTAAGAATTGTTCTTTAGATAGTAATATAATTATTAATCATAATTATAATAATTCAAGTAGTGCTTTTTCTACTTATTGTATTGCGTTAAGTGATACATTTGTTACATTAAATAATAATGCTTATATTAAAAAAGGATGTAGTAAATCAATAGTTCATCAAAAAGCTAAAGGATTAACTTTAGATAAAACATCTATAATAAAAGCACAACCTAATTTATATATAGACGAATATGATGTACAAGCAAGTCATGCTGCATCAATTGGTTCTATAAATAAAGATGATTTATTCTATTTAACATCTAGAGGTTTAACTATTGAAGAATCTTCAAAGTTAATTGTTATGGGTTTTATTAAACCTGTATTAGATGAAATAGATAACGATGATTTAAAAAATAATATTTTTGATCATTTTACCAAGTTATTATAAAAGAAGGAGGAAGTCGTATGAAAGAGATATTAAATATAAAAAACGACTTTCCAGTATTAGTAAATAATAAAGATTTAGTTTATCTAGATAGTGGTGCAACTTCTTTAAAACCATATTGTGTATTAAATAAAATGGATGAATATTATACAAAATATGGTGTTAATGTAAATAGAGGAGTATATGATTTATCATATCAAGCAACAGATGAATATGAAAAAACAAGAGAAGTTGTTGCAGAATTCTTAAATTGTGATTCAAGAGAAGTAGTTTATACTAAAGGTGCATCTAATGGATTAAATATGCTTGCATTAAGTATAGGATATAATATGATAAATGAAGGCGATGAAATAATTACTTCTGAACTTGAACATCATTCATCTTTCTTACCTTGGCAACAAATAGCTAAAAATAAAAATGCTACTATTAAATTTGTACCATTAAATGATGAAGGTAGAATTACAGTTGAAAACTTTTTAAAAGTATTATCTAATAAAACTAAAGTAGTTTGTCTTACTCATGCATCTAATGTTATGGGTTATGTTACACCTATTAAAGAAATAATTAAAGAAGCTCATAAAGTAGGAGCAATAGTTATAGTTGATGGAGCACAAAGTGTACCTCATATAAAAGTAGATGTAAAAGAATTAGATTGTGATTTCTTAGCATTTTCTGCTCATAAAATGCTTGGTCCTACTGGATTTGGATTAGTATATGGAAAATATAATATCCTATCTAAAATTAAACCAGTTGAATATGGTGGAGATATGATAGAAGAAGTATATAAAGATTCTTCTATATATAAAGAAGCTCCATATTGTTTTGAAACTGGAACACCACCTATTGCGGAAGCAATAGGCTTTAGTGAAGCTATTAAATATTTAAATAATATAGGTTTTGATAAGATAGAAAGTCATGTTAAAGATTTAACTGATTATTGTTTAGATAAATTATCTACAATAGAAGGTATTACTATATATAATAAAACTACTGATGTAGGTATTATTACATTCAATATTAATAATGTACATCCTCATGATGCTTCCGCAATATTAAATGAAGATTTAATATGTGTTAGAGCAGGTCATCATTGTGCAAAATTAATAACATCTTGGCTTGGTGTTAATTCTACTCTTAGAGCATGTTTATATATATATAATACACATGAAGATGTAGATAAATTTGTTGAATCAATTAAAAGATGTGTAGAATATTTTAAGGAGTGGTAATATGTCAAATATTAATGATTTATATAATCAAGTATTAAGAGATCATAGAAACTACCCTAGAAATAAAGGTTTAATAGAAGGATATAGATCATTACATGCTAAAAATCCATCTTGTGGAGATGATGTTACTGTTCAAATAGATATTAAAGATGGAATTATTAAAGATGTAAGACATGATGGAACAGGTTGTGCAATATGCTGTTCATCTGCTTCTGCTATGAGTGAGGTATTAATTGGTAAAACTATAGAAGAAGCTAATTCTATTATTAAAGATTTTTATGAACTAATTAAAGGTACACTTCCTACTGATGAAGATAGATTAGGTGATGCTATAGTATTTGTAAATATTCATAATTTTCCACCTCGTATTAAATGTGCTACTCTATCTTGGAGAGCTGCTGATACATTATTAAATACTGATGAAACAGGTGAAAAAGATGTCTGATAATAAGAAAATTGATGAAATTATTAGTACAGATTATAAGTTTGGTTTTCATACTGATGTAGAAAATGTATATGATACTGGTCGTGGTATTTCTGAAGAAGTAGTAAGAAAAATATCTGCTTTTAAAAATGAACCTGAATGGATGTTGAATATTAGATTAGAAGCATACCATGAATTTGCTAAAATGAATTGGCCAAAGTTTGGACCATCACTTGATTCAATTAACTTTGATGAATATATATATTATATTAAATCTAGTAAAGGCGTAGAAAAGTCATGGAATGATGTTCCAGACGCAATAAAAGATACATTTGATAAATTAGGAATACCCGAAGCTGAAAAGAAATACTTAGCAGGTGTATCTACTCAATTTGAATCTGAAGTAGTATACCATAACACTTTAAAAGAATTAGAAGATTTAGGTGTGTTATTTTGTGATACAGATACAGCAGTTAAAAAGTATCCAGAAATTGTTAAAGAATATTTTTCTAAAATAGTTCCCGCAAACGATAATATGTTTGCGGCACTTAATACAGCAGTATGGAGTGGTGGTAGTTTTATTTATGTTCCAAAAGGCGTAAAATTAGAAAAACCATTACAATCATATTTCAGAATTAATACTGAACAAATGGGCCAATTTGAGAGAACTTTAATTATTGTAGAAGATGAAGGAAGCCTTCATTATGTAGAAGGATGTACTGCACCACAATACTCAAAAGACTCTCTTCATGCAGCTGTAGTTGAGATATTTGTTGGTGAAGAAGGGTATTGTAGATACTCTACAGTACAAAACTGGAGTAACAATATAATCAATCTTGTAACAAAAAGAACTCTTGTTAAAGCAAGAGGTCATATGGAATGGATAGACGGAAATATTGGTTCGGCAATTAATATGAAATACCCTGCTTGTATATTAGCTGGAGAAGGTGCTAAAGGCACAACTATATCAATAGCATTTGCCGGAAATGGTCAATATCAAGATACTGGAGCTAAAATGATTCATTTAGCACCTAATACAACAAGTCAAATTATTTCTAAATCTATTTGTAGAGGTGGAGGTAAAGTAAATTATAGAGGACTTGTTAAACATACTAAAAAAGCTTATAACTCTAAATCACATGTAGAATGTGACACTATTATATTAGATGATATATCTACATCAGATACTGTTCCAACTAATATTGTTGAAAACGATTCTTCATATATTGAACATGAAGCAACAGTTTCAAAAGTATCCGAAGAACAATTATTCTATTTAATGAGTAGAGGTTTAACAGAATCTCAAGCAACAGAAATGATTGTAATGGGATTTATCGAACCTTTTGCAAAAGAACTTCCAATGGAATATGCAGTTGAATTAAATCAACTTATAAAATTAGAAATGAAAGATTCTATTGGTTAATATTCACATATAATTCACGAAAGATTATTCTTTCGTGAATTTTGTGTTTATATAACCGATAAACTCTTTGAAAAATTGCTTAAATATTGTATAATAATTATAGGTATAGAAAATGAATAGTATTATTAAAGAATTACAATATAAACTATCTAATAATAAATTTGTTATTGCGTGTTCTACAGGTCCTGATTCAATGTGTTTAGTAGAATTATGTAAACAAGCTAATTTATTAAATAATATGATTATAGCTCATGTTAATCATGGGTTAAGAGAAGAATCTAATATAGAAGAAGAATATATTACTTCTTATTGTAAAGAAAGCAATATAATTTTAGAAAAGAAGAAATTAAATTTACCAAAAAGTAATATTGAAGCTGTTGCAAGACAAGAAAGATATAATTTCTTTCAAGATGTATGTAATAAATATGACGTAAAATATTTATTACTTGGTCATAATGCAGATGATAATTTAGAAACAATTCTTATGCGTTTAATAAAAGGATCATCACTTGCAGGATATTCTGGTATTAAACAAGAATTTATATATAATGGTATTACTTTATATAGACCCCTAATAAATAAATCTAAACAAGAAATATTAGATTTTAATGATAAAAATAATGTTAAATACTTTATAGATAAAACTAATCTAGAAAATGATTTTACTAGATCTAGAATAAGAAATACAATAACGCCACTATTAAAAGAAGAAAATCCAAATTGGATTAATGCTGTTAAGTATTATAGTGAAAGTATTGATGGTGCAAATTCTATTTTATTTAAAGAATTAGAAAGATTAGAAAAAGAATTTGTTATATATAAAGAAGATACAATTATTATTAAAAATGATTGGTTTTTAAAATTAGATATATATATCCAAAAAGAATTATTATTTGATATATTAAAACAATATAAATTAAGTTTAATTAATATTCAAACTATATTTGATCATATATATAATTCTAAAGATAGAATCATTACTAATATCATAGATGGATTAAATTTCATTAAAGAATATGATTATTTTTTATTTACTACTAAAAGTATTTTAAAAGAAGATTATTGTTTAATGGTTGATAAAAATGATAAATATAATTTAAAAAATAATAATATTTTAGAAGTAAATGAAAACATATGTTATTTATCTAATAATAAAGAATCAATATGTTATAATAGTATAAAATTACCATTCATAGTAAGAAACTATAAAGATGGAGATAAAATAAAAAGGATTTCTAAAGAAAAAGAATACTACCAAAAAATTAGTAATATTCTAACTACTTTAAAGCTTCCTTACTTAGATAGAATAAATACCCTTGTTATTGAAAAAGATAATGAAGTAGTAGCTATTCTAGGATTAAAAATTAAATAGGAGATATATATGGCAGAAACTAAACAAACTAAACGTCGTTTTGGTTTAGGAGATATTATTGTTCTTGTAATATTTGCGTTAGTAATAGTTGCATTTATTCGTTACGCAACACAAAACAGTAATACTACTGAAACATTAGAATACGACGATATTTATAAAGTTTTATATAACAATAATGGAAATGTTAATTTAAATGCTAATATGGAAATAGTATATTCAGGTATTGCGGGAGAAGCAAACGAAGAACTATTTACATTATCTGGTACATATGTTAATACATTAAGTGTAACAAAGAAGTTTAATGCTGTTGTTACTAAAGAACAATTTAGTGTTATTCAACAAGCTTATGAAGATTTAATTAAAGCAAAAATGGCTGATAGTAGTGTAAATGGTATAAAACTTACTCCAAAAGTTGTATCTACATTTAACTGGGTATCAGTATTGAGTATAGTATTACCAATCATTATTATGGGAGGACTTGTATTCTTCTTTATAAGAAATAATGCTAGTTCTAATAATCAAGCATTTGAATTTAGTAAATCTCGTGCAAGACTTTCTAAGAAAAATGGTGTTACATTTAAAGATGTAGCAGGACTTGATGAAGAAAAAGAAGAATTAATTGAAGTTGTTGATTTCTTAAAGAATCCTGCTAAATACTTTGATATGGGAGCAAGAATTCCTAAAGGTATATTATTATTTGGTTCTCCTGGTACTGGTAAAACATTACTTGCAAGAGCAGTTGCTGGGGAAGCAAATGTTCCTTTCTATTCAATAAGTGGATCTGATTTTGTTGAAATGTTCGTAGGTGTTGGTGCATCACGTGTTAGAGATATGTTTAAAACAGCTAAACAAAATGCTCCATGTATTATATTTATTGACGAAATAGATGCAGTTGGTCGTCAAAGAGGAACTGGTCTTGGCGGTGGACATGATGAAAGAGAACAAACATTAAACCAATTATTAGTTGAAATGGATGGATTTGCTGATAACTCTGGAATTATTGTAATGGCTGCAACTAATAGACCTGATATCTTAGATCCAGCATTACTTCGTCCTGGACGTTTTGATAGACAAATAACTATATCTAATCCTGATTTACTAGCTCGTGAACAAATATTAAAAGTACATGCTAGAAATAAGCGTTTCTCACCACGTGTAAATTTAGCAGATGTTGCTAAACGTACACCAGGATTTAGTGGAGCAGATCTTGAAAACTTACTTAATGAAGCTGCATTACTTGCCGCAAGAGAAAATTGTAAAGAAATTAAGATTTATCATATTGATGAAGCTGTAGATAGAGTTATGATGGGACCTGCTAAAAAGAGTAAAAAGTATTCTGATGAAGAAAAGCGCCTTGTTGCTTATCATGAAGCAGGACATGCAGTTATAGGATTAAAGTTACCACATGCACAAATAGTTCAAAAAGTAACAATTATTCCACGTGGTCAAGCAGGTGGATATAACCTAATGACTCCTGAAAAAGAAACATTTGTTCAAACAAAAGATTATTTAACAGCTGAAATTACTTCATTCTTAGCTGGACGTGTATCAGAAGAACTAGTATTTAATGAAATGTCAACTGGTGCTCATAATGATTTTGAAAGAGCAACACGTATTGCAAGGGCAATGGTTACTGAATTTGGTATGAGTGCACTTGGTCCTGTTCAATATGAACAATCAGGTGGTCAAACATTCTTAGGCCGTGACTATATGCAAGAAAAGAAATTCTCAGATCAAGTAGCTCTAGAAATAGACCAAGAAGTACGTAAGATTATTAATGATTGTTATGCTACTGCAAAGAAAGTATTAAAAGATAATAGAAATTTACTAGATTTAATAGCAAATCACTTAATTGAAGTAGAAACATTAACAAGAGAAGATATTGATGATTTATTAAATACAGGTAAACTTACTTGGTGGGAAAAGAAAAAAGCTAAAATGGCTGAAGAAGATAAACTAAGACAAGAAAAGATTGCTAAAGAAGAAGCTTTAGAAAAAGAATCTAAAGAAGAAAATAAATAATGCGTTTAGATAAATACTTAAAAGTATCAAGAATAATTAAACGTCGTTCTTCAGCAAAAGATGCAGCAGTATCAGATAGAATATTAGTAAACGGTAATATATCAAAACCATCTAAAGATATAAAAACAGGTGATGAAATTACTATTATATTTGGTAAAAAAGAAGTAACTATAAGGGTTAGTCAAATATTAGATTCTACTAAAAAAACCGATGCAGAAAAAATGTATGAATTAATATCTGAAAAAGAAATATAAAGGATTGATAAATCAATCCCTTATTTCTTTTTAATATTATGATAAAATTTATATATTAAAAATAATACCATCTGTAAAAAAGGTCACTAAATTATTTACGTATACCTACGTAATAATTTAAAAAGCTTTTCAACAGATGGTATTTTAATTTATTTTATTGAGTGCATTAATAATCTTTTGAATTATATTTATGTCGTACTTATCATTATTGTCAATAAATTTAATAAAATAATTAATATATTTGTTAAGATTATGATCAACAATATATATTTTATTATTATTAATTTTTATTTTATTAAAAATGTACATCGAAATAATAACTTCTAGTTCTTTTTGTAAGCAATTACTTAGCGATAAGCCTATTTCATTTCCATAAATAATATAATTGACTGAAACACTATATAAATCACATAAATCTTTTAACATATCAATTTTTGGATATATTTTACCTTTTTCGTATTCAATAATTGATTGTTGGGTAATATTTATTTTTTCTGTGACTTGTTTTAGAGTTAAACAACAATTCTCTCTTGATTCTTTTAATCTTATATTCCAATTCTCCATAAATCAACCTATTCAAGAAAACTTTAACAATAATATTATAATATAAGAAAACTTGAATTTCAACTGAAAAAGTGTTAAAATATTAAAAAGAAATTGATAACATTATTTAAGATATATTATTATATGTAATAATAATGTTTAACAAACTACAAGGAGGAAGAATATGCCATATAAGACTGGAGGTGGAGACAAACTTCAATTGTATAACAGTAGAAATGGTGAATACATAAGAAATCCAATATGTGAACAAGATGAAGAAAATTTGGTTATGCAAAAATTATTTGGTGTAAATACTAATAAAAAAATATCATATCCAATAAAAGGTATTCATGATGAAGATTATTTAGATTTAATCATCAAGTATTGTCTTGATTATTCAAATCCTCAAATTTCAGATCGAAAATTAACCGATTATTTATTAGTTCCCCAACCAAAAAAAGATAAATCTAAAATTTTAAACTCCATTGGATATGATATTAATAATTTTAATGAATTAAAAAAACAATTATTAATTGGTTCAAACTTTAAAAGATGTTATGTTCAAGCATTTACTGAAACAAAATTATTAATTAATGTTGAGACAAAACTATATAATAAAAAAAATAATAAATATTATTATTGTACAACAGCATGGTTTGTCGAAACTAATTTTACTTTAAGATTTGTAACATTAATTCCGGAGGTATATAGTTATGAAAAAAATTGATTTATATAAAAGAGTTAGATTGAATAAAGACTTTAGTTATTCTGATGGATTTGGAAAAAAACATTTTTATAAATCTGGTGAACAAGGACTTACAATAGATTTTTGTAATGATCAAGATTATGTTATTGTTGAATTAGATAATGATAATTATGATGATTCTTTACCAGCTTTACCAATTGATATATTAGAATATATTGCTTAGGGAGGAGCTAAAATGCATAAAGAATTTAATGATTATTTATCAAAAGTAGAAGGCGTTAGCCATTGTACTTTTGATCCTGATGGACCAGGAGTAGTAAGACTTCATTTAGTACCACCAAATAAACTAAAACCAGGTGTACCATGGGTATTAATAATTAATGGTACTGATATTCTCCCTATGAATCCTGGATGGGCAATATTATTAAGAGAATTTATGAATTCTTTAAACTTTCAAGAAAAGAAAGATTTAACTAAAGATGATATAAATGGTCTTGTAGAAAATACAATAAATAAAGTAAAAGTAGTATTTCCGAAAGCTGAAAGAAGTATGTTAAAATCAGACTTAAAAGAAATAGTAGATTCTATAATGTTATTTGCAAGACATAAAGATTTACCTAAAGAAACAGGCTTTATGCATATAAATGATTATGCAAAATATATGCAATCACCTCATAGAATGGATTTAATGATATCTTCTATGTCTAAAAATGGTGTATGGCATTGTAATAATAAATGCCTACATTGTTATGCTGGAGATCAAAAACTTGGTAATACTAAAGAATTAACAACACAAGAATGGAAATTAATTATAGATAAATTAAAAAAAGCTTGTGTTCCACAAATAACATTTACTGGAGGAGAACCAACATTAAGAGATGATTTAGTAGAACTAGTAGAATATTCTAAATGGTTTGTTACTAGACTTAACACAAATGGAGCATTATTATCTAAAGAACTTTGTAATGATTTGTTTAACGCAAGTCTAGATGCAGTTCAAGTAACACTATATTCTTATAATGAAGATATTCATAATTTATTAGTAGGTGCAAAAAACTATACTAATACCATTAACGGCATTAAAACTGCCGTTAATGCAGGTCTTAATGTATCTATTAATACACCACTATGTTCTTTAAATAAAAATTATTTAGATTTAGTTAAATATGCATCAACAAACTTAGGTATTAAATACTTTACTTGTAGTGGATTAATAATTACTGGTAATGCAGTAAACAATGATTCTAAAGAAACAAGACTATCTAGTAAAGAAATATATAATATATTAAAAGAAGCTGTTGAATATGCAAATCTTAATAATTTAGATATTATGTTTACATCTCCTGGATGGATAGAGGATAAATTATTAAAATCATTAAAAATAACTATTCCTTCATGTGGAGCAGCTATGTCTAATATGGCTGTAACTCCTGATGGACATTTAATACCTTGTCAAAGTTGGTTATCAGATAATGATTTAGGATCTTTAGTTGATAAAGATTTTAAATCTTTATGGAATAGTATTAGATGTAAAAAATTAAGAAATAAAACATCTAAATTAAAAAGTGTATGTCCACTTAGTATGAAGAATGGGTTATAGAATATGAAAAAAATATTATTAGTATTTATATCAATATTTTTATGTATATTTGCATTTAACAATAAAGTATCTGCAAATTCATCTGATTTAGATAGAATTGATGAATATTATGTAACAGTTTCACCTAATTTAGATGGTAGCCTTCATATGAATATTCATATTAAATGGACAGTATTACAATTAGATGATGATGGTAAAGGTGTTACTTGGATACAAGTTGGTACACCAAATATGTATGTAGATAATATTGCGGTATCATATAATTGTCATATTGTTGATGACGCATATTATTATTCAGCAGATGGGTCACATATTAGATTAGATTTAATTAAAGAATATAAAGATAATGATACATTTACTGTTGATTATTCTTATGATCAATCATATATGTATCATATAAATGAAAATGAATTATATTATGACTATGTACCAGGTTGGTTTGAAGATATTACAATAACTAAGATGATTATTAAATGGAAAGATTCATTAGGTGTTGAATTAAGTGATAATTATCCAGGATATGAATTAATTGATGGATACTATACTCAAACATTTAATAATGTAAGATATTATAATTCATCTTCTTTAGAAACATATAGAATCAGAACAAAATATTCCGATATGAGTTTATTTACAGAAGGTATTGATCCAGATAAAACTTATAGTGAAAGATATTTAACTGATAAAGAAATAATAATAATCGTTTGTATTGTAGTATTTATTATATTAGGTATTATTGCGTTTATTATATATGCTTATTCTCAAATGGATCCATATACAAGAGAAAGAGGATTCTATGGGAGATATAGACCATTCTACTTTTATAATTATTACCCGAGAAGAACGGGCGTTCATAGATTAGGTCATAGTATAGAACCACCTACAACACCAGGAGGTTCATCTGGTGGAGGATTTGGCGGAGGATTCTCATGCGCTTGCGCATGTGCATGCGCAGGTGGAGGAAGAGCAGGATGTTCTAAGAAAGACTTTTATCAAGGTAAAGTTAATTTATCTAAATTAAAGGAATCATTAAAAAATGAATAAAAGAATTATTCTTGCATCTAAATCTCCAAGAAGAAAAGAAATATTAGAAAAATATAATATTAACTTTGAATGTATACCTGCTATTAAAGATGAAATCTTTAATAAAGATTTAACAGTAGAAGAAGCAGTAACAATACTTGGTATCAATAAAGCAAAAGAAGTATTTGAAAATAATAATGACGCTATAGTAATTGGTGCTGATACAATTGTTGTAATAGATAATGAAGTATTAGGTAAACCAAAAGATGAAGAAGACGCTATTAGAATGCTTAATATGTTACAAGGTGCAACACATAAAGTATTAACAGGTGTATGTATTATATCTAATAAAAAAGAAATATCATTTTGTGAAACTACATTAGTTACATTTAATAAAATGACATTTGATGAAATAAAAGATTATATTTCTAAAGATTATGTATATGATAAAGCAGGAAGTTATGCTATACAAAGTGAATATTCTAATTTTATTAAAGAAATAAAAGGATCTTATTATAACGTAATGGGTATGCCTATAGAATCATTATTAAATAATTTAAAAATCGAAGAGTTTTAACTCTTCGATTTGTTTTCTTCTTTTATTAATGCTTCATTATATAAAGCTTCTAAATCACTTTTGTCAAAATGATATTTATTACTACAGAAATGACATACTGTATCAGCAAAACCATCTTTATCAATAATATCTTTTATTTCTTTTGATCCTAAAGATAATATTCCTTTAGCAAAACGGTCTTTACTACAATTACATTTGTATTCAACAGGCGTTTCTTCTAAGATTAATGCATCTTTATCTATATTATGTAATATATCATATAATGAATATCCTGATGCAAGCATTTCTGATAAAGGAGGTAATGATTTTATAATAGATTCTATTTCATCTATTATTTCATCTTTTGTATTTGGTAATAGTTGTATCATTAATCCACCACTTGATATTGCTCTTGAATCAGTATCTATTGTACATCCAAGCATTATTGCGGTTGGAGTTTGTTCTGATATATTAAAATAATATGCAAAGTCTTTAGCAAGACCAGATCCTAGTATTGGTGAATATCCTATAAATGGTTCTTTTAAGTGTAAATCTTTAATAACTGTAATTGTACCTTTAGTACCAATTGTAGATTCTACATTTAATGTTTGATTATTATTTTCTAAGTGAACATGAGGATTTTGGGCATATCCTTTAATATGACCATAAGCATCTGCATCTACTATTATTTTACCAATAGGTCCATCACCTTCTACTCTAATAGTAACTGTTTCATCTTTCTTTAATGTTCCACCCATAATTGTTGCTATAGACATAGTTTGCCCTAACGCATCTAGTGCTGATGGGAAATATTGTAATTTATCTCCTATATAGTTTACAGATTCAGTAGTTAAGGTTAAATATATTCTTGCACTATTTTTAAAGCCTAATGACTTAATTAAAAGATCACTCATAAGTAAAACTCCTTATATATAGATTATAATTCAATAATGTTTTAATCTTGACTAATATGCCTATAATTGTTATAATTATATAGCATAATAAATGGAAGGGTAGCGAAGAGGCTAAACGCGGCGGACTGTAAATCCGCTCTCAATGAGTTCGGTGGTTCGAATCCACTCCCTTCCACCATTTTAAAATATGATAGGGCTATAGCCAAGCGGTAAGGCAAAGGACTTTGACTCCTTCATTCAGTGGTTCAAATCCACTTAGCCCTACCATTTTTTATTTAACATACCTTTAAAGCAGATATCAGAACCTGATATCTGCTTTTTATTTTAGGGATTTATTAATGTAATAAAATAGAATAATGTATACTTTGAGAAAAACATGGTAAATATAAATTACTTTAATAAGTAAAATGTAGAATTTGAACAAAAAAAATGATATAATTATGTTAAATTAGGAGGTTGCTATGGATTACCCGAAATTAATAAAAGAGTATAGAGAAAAAAAGTTTTTAAGCCAACAAGATTTTGCGGAATTGGTTGGTGTTTCTTTTGTTACTGTCAATAGATGGGAAAACGGACACTTTAAGCCGACAATAAAAACAAAACGTAAAATATATGAATTATTGGTTGAAGCAAAAATAGTCGAGGAATAATATGGAGTCATTTATTAAATATCCAGGCGGTAAACATAAAGAACTGCCTATAATAAAGAAATATATTCCAAAAGAGATTATTAGATTTTTTGAACCATTTGTAGGTGGCGGTTCAGTTTATTTTGCCTTAAATATAGAAAAATCATTTATTAATGATAAATGTTGGGTACCCAATAAATTGG
>DCIT01000017.1:789-3553 GCA_002317145.1 Caryophanales bacterium UBA1719 | reverse complement strand
ATTGGTTGGTTAAGTACAGCAAATATTGTTAATAAATCATCATTATTAAAAGAAATTGTATTAAGTCCATTGATTGAAACCGAGGAATCTTTATATAGATTATATTTAGCAGATATGGGGCTTTTCACATATCAAAGCGGTTTAAATGCAAAAACATTTGTTACAAATAAGAATACATCATTATCGGGTATTTATTATGAGAATTATATATCTACTGAGTTAGTTGCAAGAGATTATAAACTGTTTTATTGGAAAGGAAAAAGAGATAGTGAATTAGAGTTCATTATTAATATAGGAACTAGAATTATCCCTATAGATATTAAAAAGAATAAAGGAACACTTAATTCAGTAAAAGAATTCAGAAATCATAATAAGAACGATATCGTAATTAAAATATCTAATAATCATTACGGCTTTAGTAAGGATAATAATATTTTAACGATTCCATATTACTATGCATCATTTTTCTTTGATGAAATAAAAGAAAATGAGAATATAATTCTATAAGTTGTATGCGCATATATAAATGAATATCAATGCCATCATCACCTTTGAGCAATTAACTCTTTAATAAGGATGTTTTGGCTTTAATTTGTTTAATAGATTACGGGGTTCATCTAATGTTAGCTTTTTTTCATTGTAATATGTTTGATGCCTGCTTCTAGATAGGTTTTTACTTCAGGAATAAATCCTGCTTTTTGATATATGTTTTTAGAATCTAGCATGGCGTGAACTATAAATGTGACTGGATTATATTCTTTCCAAAGCATATCAATTAAGAAATTTAATACTTTTAAACCATAACCTTGCTTGCGATATTCTTTTAAAATTGCGAATCTTTCAATTTTAATCATTTTTTCTTCGATAAAACGATAACGAATTGTGCCGATGGCTTTGTCTTTTAAATAAATAAGATATGCGTGATCGCTATCAGATGGATTTAAATCTAATTCATTATCAAGACTAACACCTTTTTCATTTACGAAAACTTCGCATCTAATTTTGTTCATAATGTTAGCGTCAATGGCGTGAATGACTGGTTTTAAAGTTAACCCACAACTATCTATTTGATAGTAGAGCTCTTTTCCCCAAAGATCTTCTTTTTCATAATGATCTAACATACTTAAAAGATTTTCTTTAGCGGTTGGATATTTTTTATATATCTCATTTAACATGACTTTAATTTCTTCTCTCGTTGTTTCTTTATCAGCGGGGCAATGAGAAGATAGAACAGGAAAATCCTGTTCTTTCATTAATGCGATAATATCTTTTTCCCGACATAGGATTAAAGGACGGATAAAGGTAATATCTGCTTTTTCTAAATGCATTTTAGGGGCAAATGTCGCTACTCTACCACCATAAAATTCATTCATAAATAAAGTCTCAATCGCGTCATCCGCGTGATGGGCGAACGCTACTTTGTTATAACCTATCTCATTTGCGACTTTGTTAATTGCCGCTTTTTTCATTCTTGAGCAAATGGAACATGGCAAATGATTATGATTCTTTTGATTTGCCTTTAAAATTGGATAAACTTCTCTAGAATCTGAAACGATTAATGATAAACCGATTTTTTGGCAGAATTCCTTTAATGGTTCAGGATTAAAGCCATCAAAGCCTAAATCTAATGTGACGGGTTGAATTTGAAAATTAGTGTGTGAAAACTTTTGATATAACGTTAAGGCATAGCATAACGCTAAAGAGTCTTTACCCCCTGATAAACCAACGACGATTTTATCGCCTTGATTAATCAAATTATATTTTTCATCCGCTTTGCGTATACAGGCTAAAATGGTCCTAATTGCTTTCATAACTTTTTCATTATATTATTTATAATGAGCAAATAAAAGAATGAATGGTTTCTTTTTGATTAACAAATCTATTGATTGGACATCTCGTGATGTCTGTAACAAAGTCACTTCTTTAATTCATGAAAAAAAGGTAGGACATACAGGCACGTTAGATCCTTTTGCTACTGGTTTACTTTTAGTATCAGTGAATAAAGCCACTAAAGCGGGAGCCTTTTTAGATGATATTAGAAAAGAATATGTAGCAGAATTAAAACTTGGTAGTAAAACCGATACTGGAGATTATACCGGAGTGAAGATTGGCATTGGACCAATTCCTGATTTATCAAATGATCATATCACTTCTATATTAAAAACCTTTTTAGGTGAAAGTGAACAAATTCCCCCAATGATGTCAGCGCTTCATTATAAAGGACAAAAGCTTTATGATTTAGCAAGACAAGGTATAGAAGTCGAAAGAGCAAAAAGGAAAATAACCATTGATGATATTGAATTATTATCTTGGAAAGATAACATTATTACTTTTAGAGCGGTCGTCTCTAAAGGAACATATATTAGAACTCTAGGTGAAGATATAGCGGTTAAACTTGGCACAGTTGGCCACTTAATCTCTTTAAATAGAACTAAAATAGGCAATTTTTCTTTAAAAGATGCGATTGATGTTTTGGATGTTAATGAAGATAAATTGATTGATATTACACCGGTTTTAAAGAATGTTTTACCTTTTATTGTCGCTGATGAACAAATGAGTAAAGATGTAATGTTTGGCAAACAAATAAATATTGATAGTAACGAACCTAAAATATTAATTGTGAATCAAAATGATGAATCTTTAGCGGTCTATGAAAAGATTGGTCATAAATTATATAAATCGTTAAGAGGATTATTTTAATGATTGAGGTTGTTGAACTTAAAATTGGTGAAATTAATGAATATCCTGGCAAATTAAATCTTTG
>DCIT01000017.1:0-706 GCA_002317145.1 Caryophanales bacterium UBA1719 | reverse complement strand
GCAATTTTAACTTTTGATTTACCACCAAAAGCGGTTTTAAGTGGTCATGTTAAAGGCTGTTCTTTGACTTCTTTATACGACAAATCTTTAGTGCTTGATTCATTAGGCGTTAAGAAGATTTTTTATCTAGTTTTTGATGAAGAATTAGCTAAAATTAGTAAAGAAGATTTTATTGAACAAGTTTTATTAAAACTTAAACCAAGCAAATTATTCATTGGAGATGATTATTCTTTTGGTCATTTAGCTTTAGGACACGCGGATGATTTAAAGCCTTATTTTACGACATTTGTAATGCCGGTTATTGAACAAGAAGGTCATAAAGTTTCTTCTTCTACAATTGTTGATTTAATTAAAGAAGGAGAAGTTACTTTAGCGAAAGAATTATTAGGACGATATTATCAAATTACGGGTATTGTTATTGCTGGCAATCAAATTGGTCGTACGATTGGTTTTCCGACCGCTAATTTATCACTTGGTTATCCTTATGTTTTACCTCTTGAAGGAGTGTATTTAGGTCGTATTGATATCTATGGAGAGAAGTATTTTGGCATTGTCTCTGTTTCTACTCATCCAAGCATCATGGAACTAAAAGAACCAATCATAGAAGTGAACATTGATCACTACGATGGTGATTTATACGGTAAAGAGATTTCAGTTGAGTTTTTAGAGTTTGTTAATGTGATTCAAAAATTCAATTCGTTAGAAG
>DCIT01000010.1:5901-8542 GCA_002317145.1 Caryophanales bacterium UBA1719 | reverse complement strand
TTGATATTGGAGATATGGCATTATTACATAATGATTTACAACTTAAAATCGGAAAACCAGTAAATTTAATAAACAGAAAAAATGCTGAAGGAGACTTTTTAAAAAATATTAAAAAGGATGAAATTTGTATTTATGACAGATATTGATACACAAAGAATAGAAAAAATATTTAGGCATTATGATGATCTAATTAAAACTCTTAATGGTGAAAAGTTAGAAACCGTTAAAAATGAATTAACTAGATATAAATCTATTCAGCTAGATGTAACACAAATAGGTGAACACATCGTTAATTTACCAACCAGAATTCGTCAATTCATTGGCGCTAATGAATCTTTACAAATAATTTTTATTAGAAACGGAATTATTCATGAATATGATTCTTTTAAATACAAAGATTTAGAAGATGCAATATATAAATATATTCCTATTATTATCGAGCAATTAAAGAAGTTGAAAGATAAAAATTATTATTTAAAGTAAATTAATCCAATCTTTTTCAAAAGTGTTATTTCTTAGCATTTCAATCTCCTTTTTATAAGGAGGTTTTTCATTTATCCATGGAGTTTCTAATTCTTTAGGAACTTCATTTAGTTTAGGATGATTAACATACTTATATAAAGTATCAAATCCAATTTGACCATATCCAATATTTGCGTGTCTATCTTTATGTGAATTATTTGGATTCATAGAATCATTTATGTGAACACATAATAATTTATTTAATCCAACGATTCTATCAAATTCATTAATAACTCCATCAACATCATGGACGTTATATCCTCCATCAGAAATATGACATGTATCCAAACAGACACCAACTCTATCTTTTTTATGTATTCCATCTATGATGGATTTTAATTGTTCAAATCTAGATCCTATCTCACTACCTTTCCCAGCCATAGTCTCTAAAGCAATTTTAACTTCTGAATTATCGTTATCTAATACTTCATTAAGTCCATCTATGACAGCTTTGATTCCAACTTCTAATCCTGCTCCAACGTGACTACCTGGATGTAAGACTAATGTCTTTACATGAAAATCATTTACTCTTATTAATTCTTGTTTTAAAAATGAGATAGCTAATTGTCTTGTATTAGGATTTGTAGTGTTACCTAAATTAATAATATATGGAGCGTGAATAACAATCTTATCAGGATTAATTCCTGATTCAATTAATAATTTATATCCTTCTTCAATCTTTAATTCATTAGTTGGTTTTCTAACAGTATTTTGAGGTGCGCCTGTATAAAACATGAAAGTATTTTCTCCCATGCTTATAGCATCTCTTACTGTGCCTAGATAATAATCTGGACCACTTAGATTTACATGACTGCCTAAATAAATATTGTTATTCATATCTTTTATTTCTTGCCTCTTCTTTATATCTTTCCACTCTTTGTCTTCTAATATCCTTACGGATTAATTCTCTTTTATGTTTTTGTTTAACTTTATCGATTGCTAATCTAACTTTCTTTTTATATCCAGGTTTAACTTTGTTACCTTTATTTTCATACTTAGCTTTTTTAATATCTCTAAGTAATTCTTCATCTATTTTCTTTTTGTGTATAAATGTTTTCTTGAATGGTTTACCTATAGTTAATTCATTATTCTTTAAAGATAAATAATTAAAAATTATTCCTTGAGAAATTAGTGATTCAACTCTCTTAGTATTATCAACGTTATAGAAAACATATGAGTTACCTTTTTTATTAAATCTCGCTGTTCGTCCAGCGCGATGAAAATAATAAGATAAATCACTTGGTAAATTAATACTTAAAACATCTGATACGTTATTAAAATCCATTCCACGAGATAATAAATCAGATGCCACTACTATTTGGAATTCATCATTATTAATTCTTTTTAAAGCTGCCCTTCTTTCTCTATCAGATAAATCACCAGTGATCATTATTACTTTATATTTATTATTCTTTAAAAAAGAATATAAAGAATTAACTTCATTTTTATTAGATGCAAAAATGAGTAAGAAATAAGGATTCTTTATTTTAATAAAATCTAAAGTCGCTTGATTTAAATCTTGATGGTGAATATCAATTAAATAATGTGTAACTCCACTACTAGTTTTATTTTTACTATCACTAGTTATTTCATAATCTGCGCCAATATATTTATATATTTGATTCTGTAAATTAGATTCTATAGTAGCAGAGAAGATCATTACTTGAGGTTTATTAACTAAATTCATTACATAATTAATTTCATTAAAGTAACCCATCTCAAGTAACATATCTGCTTCATCTAAGATGATTGTCTCCACTTTATCTAGTTTAAGATGCCCCTTCTTTATTAAAGAGGTTAATCTACCAGGAGTAGCAATAACAATGTTTGGAGTTATATTTAATCCAGAAATATTTTCCTTTTCACTAGTTTCACTAGTTAAAAGTCTTACTTTAATATCACTAAACTCTTTCTTAAATCCACGAATAAATGTAAATATTTGACGACACAATTCATTTGTAGGTCCAATAATTATACCCTTTAAAAACGAAGCGTTTGAGCCATCTAATTTATTTAGTAAAGGAATTAAGTAAGAATGTGTCTTACCACTTCCAGTTTCGCTTTTAACGACTAAATTTGATCCCTTTAAAGCTTTGGGAATAACCAAAGATTGAATATT
>DCIT01000010.1:3923-5839 GCA_002317145.1 Caryophanales bacterium UBA1719 | reverse complement strand
TACTCATATCAAAATAATTATACTAACTTATGATAAACTAATAAACATGAAAACATATTTATCTAATCCAAGTGGATATTGTCAGGGTGTTCAAAGAGCAATTGCTTTAGCAATGACTTTTAAAAAACAAAATCCTAATAAAGAATGTTTTGTTCTTGGTGCGTTAGTGCATAATGAGACAGTTACTAATGAATTAAAAAGATACGGAATCAATTCTATTGATGATAATAGAAGTAATGAAGATAAGATAAAGAGTTTACCTAATGGATGTTGTTTAATATTTTCTGCTCATGGTCATGATAAGAAATTAGAAGATTTAGCGAAATCAAAGAATATAAATATTCTAGATGCTACTTGTCCAATTGTTGAACTTGCAAGAAAAAATATAACTAACGCTCTTAAATTTAATCATCAAGTTATTTATGTCGGAACTCCTAATCATCCTGAAACTATTGGGATGTTATCTATTGATAAAGAAGTTCATTTATTTAATGACATCATGAATAATATGAAAGAAGTTATTAAAGATGAAAAACCATTTGTAAGTAATCAAACTACATTATCTATCTATGAATTAGATAACATTTTTCATATGATTAAAAACAATTTTCCTAAAGCGATATTTCAAGATGAAATTTGCCGTGAGACTAAACTAAGACAAGAAGCGATTAAGAAATTACCTAATGATGTTGATGTTGTTTTTATTGTTGGAGGTAAAACCTCTAGTAATACTAAAAAATTATATGAATTAGCGAAGACACATTTCTCTACTTTACGTATATATCAAATACTTGATGAGAGTGAAATTGATCCAGCAAATTTAAAAGGATTATTAAGCGCGGCTATAATTTCTGGAGCATCTACTCCACTTCAAGAAACAATGAAAATAAAAGTTAAACTAGATGAGATCTGGTAACTTTTGAGTATCAACACAAATTATATTTAATTTGGAATCTAATTCTTTTAATTTTTTAGCCATGACAGGGATGAATATTTTCTCTACTTCATGAGCGATTTCAATATAGTTATATTTATAACAGTTAACATCATGACGAATGTGATGTGGAGCATCTCCAGATAAGAAAACATCATAGCCTTCTTCCATTGCCATTTTAAAACAACCAGCCGCAGCTCCACCACATATTGCCGCACTCTTAACTTTCTTTTTGCCTCGAGCAATTAACATAACATAATCTAGTTCTAATTTTTCTTTTGCTAATTTAGCAAATGCATGGATATCCATCTCTTTAGGAAGCTTACCACCTCTAATCATTGGATCAGCTTTGAGTGATTTAATATTCTTTAATCCTAGCTTATTAGCTAAAGCGTCATTCATGCCGCCTTTTCCAGAATCAAAATTAGTATGCATACTATAAACAGGTATTTTTAATTTATCGATTGTATTACATAATTTTCTTTTAACTATATCATAAAACATAACTTCTTTCCGTTTACCATATATAAAAGGATGATGAGTTAAAATTAAATCTACTTTACGATTTTTGATTTTATCAAAGACATCATTATCAAAGTCTAAACATATAGCGATTGTTTTAATATCGCCTTTAATTTTTCCAGTTTGGAGTCCAATAAAATCTCCTGGATATCCAACAGATTTTGGGAACCATTTTCTTAAATTATAAAGTAATTTACTTGCGTTCATATTTATACCTCACTAAATGATATTTCTTCTTTTTATCTAAAATAGATAACTCTTTATCGATGACATAATTTAATGTTTTTAAATAATTAATAAGTTTAGGTTCATTACGATGAATATCGGTAACAATATATTTAATATTTTTTAATTTAGTTTTATCAACCTTAATTATATTAATTACATTATCTGCTCCTAATCCAGCGAATACTAATGTATCAATCTTTTTATTTAAATTAAATGATAATCCATCAGCTTT
>DCIT01000010.1:838-3849 GCA_002317145.1 Caryophanales bacterium UBA1719 | reverse complement strand
CCATCTTTATTATCAATGGCATAGCCATATTTAATTTTCTTATCTAATAATAATTCAACAATTAAATAAGCATGATCACAACCAATATCCGCTACTACACTATTTTTTTTAATTAAATCTTCTAAAGATTTTATTCTATTTGACATTATTAATAGGAATGCGATAGTCACCTAATTTCTTAATGCGCATTGGTGAACGTAATTTCTTTAAAGCCTTAGCTTCAATTTGTCTTATTCTTTCACGAGTAACTGCGAACTCTTTGCCAACTTCTTCTAAGGTTCTTGGTTTATTATCATCTAAACCATAGCGTAAGCGAAGAACGCGTTCTTCTCTTTCACTTAATTCTCCTAAAACGGAGAATAAAGCATCCTTAGATAAACTCTTAGTAGTAAATTCGTTTGGAGATACATTTAATTTATCTTCGACAAAGTCGACTAAGTGTGATTCATCTTCTTCACCGACTGGAGTTTCTAATGAAACTGGTTCAAGAGCGATCATTTGAATTTTTCTTAAACGTTCAGGAGAAATAGTTCCATCAAGTTTAGCAGATATTTCTTCAGCGGTTGGATCTCTACCTAGTTCTTGAACTAGTTGTCTTTGAACTCTAGTAATCTTATTAATAGTTTCAACCATGTGAACTGGAATACGAATAGTTCTTGCTTGGTCTGCTATTGCACGAGTGATTGCTTGACGTATCCACCATGTTGCATATGTGGAAAATTTAAATCCTTTTGAATAATCAAATTTATCAACAGCTTTCATTAATCCTAAATTACCTTCTTGGATTAAGTCTAAGAAGTGCATACCTCTTCCAACATAGTGTTTAGCAATAGAAATAACTAAACGTAAGTTAGCGTTAATTAATTCATGTTTAGCTTCTTCGGCATCTTTACCGCCTTTATCAATCTTCTTAGCAAGTTCAACTTCTTCGTCACGGCCACCAAGTAATCCGACTCTTCCGATTTCTTTAAGATAAATCTTAACAGAGTCAGTAGATTTAATATCAGAACTTGCTAAAGCATTTAAGTCTTTTAACGATTTAGCAATTTCTTCATATTCACTCTTTTCGTTATTTTCTTCGAAGCTTTCATCTTCCATGTCGAGTTCATCTTCACTCATCTCTTTTTCAAGTTCATCTTCGTCGACATTTAATTCTGATTCATCTATATCTTCAGCTTCTTCTTCATTAGTATTAACTTTTATTTTCTTCTTTTTAAAGAAGTTCATTACTTCTTCAAATTCATCTTCACTTAAATCTAGTGGTTCAAAGGCATCAGTGATATCTTCTTGAGCAACAAAACCATCTTTCTTTCCGATCTTTAAAAATTTATTTTTAATTTTTTCGATTTCTTCGGCGCGAGCTTTATCTTCTTCTCCGTCGTCGATTTCTTCATCTTCATCATCCTCGATGGCTTTTACTTTTTTAGATTTTACTTTAGTTGGTTTAGCAACTTCTTTTAAGTTTTTCTTAGTATCTTTTTTTGCTTGTTTAGCAACTTTCGCTACTTTCTTAACTTCTTTTTTAGCTGCTTTAATAGGTTTAGCTTTTTTCTGATCTTTCTTTGCTACCTTTTTAGCCTCTTTCTTAACTGCTTTAGCAGTTTTCTTTACTTTCTTTTCTACTTTCTTAGCCATAAATATACTCCTTTTTACTAATCATCTTGGCGTAGAGTGTCAGCAATTACTCTTGCTTTCTCCTCTTCAGTTTTCCCCTCTGTTGCTTTAATAATTTTGTCTTTGCGGTATTTTCTTTTCTTCTCCTTTTCAATAATGTCTTTACAATTGTTTAATAAATCAATTGAATATCTTAAATGTGTACGTTCAGTTAATAATTGATCTAACAGCCCTTTTAATTCTTCCTTTTTACTTGAGGTAGACATTTCAATATTGGTAATTAGATTATTAACTGATACAGGTTCTTCACTATTTCCTTTAGACTCGATTATATAATTTGCTATCTCTCTATATATAGAGGTATAGAAATATTCAATATCCTTTTCATAGAATTTAATTGCTTCATCGTGTGATAACATATGAAATAATATTTCTCTTTCAGCTTTCTCTAGTCGACGTAATTCTTTTCTTTCTGGATGGAACATCGTTATCACTTTACTAGGATTAATCTCAACATCCTCTGAATCTATTTTGTTGTTATTTTTTACTCTTGCATTTTTCACTAAATTTTTAATTGCGTTAGAAGAAAATCCGGTAACTTCTGATAATTTATATATATAATCATCAAACTCTAATTGAGATTTTGTTGCGAGTAATAAAGGTAAGAATCTAGTGATTAAAGCTTTCTTATCTTCTAGATTATCTAGAGTTTTTGTATTCTTATAAAAATTAATAACAAAATCAAACGGAGTTAATAGATTATTAATATACTTTATTAATTCATCTTTACCTGATTTATTTAGTATCTCATCTGGATCTTTACTATCTTTAATATTATTAACTATGCGAACAGGGATATTATTTTTTAATAATAAAGGTAAGGCACGCATAGTGGCTTCTTGACCTGGGATATCTCCATCTAAACATAAACGAACTTCAACATTTAATTTCTTTAACATTAATATATGTTGTTTACTTAAGGCAGTACCCATTAAGGCGATTGAAGATTGTATGCCTGCTTTTTCTAAAGCAATAACATCCATAAAACCTTCTAATAAATAAATATATTTATTTACTTTAGCAATGTTTTTAGCATTGTTAAAGTTATATAAAACATTGCCTTTAATAAATAATTTTGTTTCTGGTGAATTGATGTATTTAGGAGAAGAATCATCTACTAATCGACGAGCAGAGAATCCTACTACTTGATTATCTTCATTAATGATTGGGAAGATGACTCGACCTTGATTATTATCCTTGCTATTTTCACCTTTATTAGAAGAAATTCCGATATCTTCAATATTCTTTAAACTATGGCCTTTACTTTGTAAAAATTTAATCGTTTTAACTCCATCCTTTATAGAATAACCGATATGGAATTTTTTGATTATATCATT
>DCIT01000010.1:0-721 GCA_002317145.1 Caryophanales bacterium UBA1719 | reverse complement strand
AGTTCACTATTAACTTTTTTAACTTCAACATTTTCGTGCAATCTAGGATCATCAAAACCAATTATCTCTGCTACTTTTTTTAATGCAGGAATAAAATCAAGATGTTCATATTGCATGACAAAACTAATTGCGTTTCCGGTATGACCATCAACCCAACAATGGAAATTATTTCTTTCAGGATTTACTTGTAAGCTTGGATTTGAATCATCATGAAAAGGACATATCGCATAATACATTCTTCCTTTCTTAACTAAGTTAAGATAAGAACCAACGACAGTAACAATATCAGCGCGATCGCTTATTTCTTTGATTAAATCTTTATCTATCATTTAAATCCTTAAAATTTTGTTTGCTCTAATAAATAATCTTTTACTTTATCAATTGATAGTCTAATTTGTTTCATCGAATCTCTTTCACGGATAGTTACAGAATTATCTTTTTCAGTATCAAAATCTACTGTTAAACAGAATGGCGTTCCTATTGCGTCTTCTCTTCTATAACGTTTACCAATACTTGCAGATTCATCATAGATGCACATTATATCTTTGCTTAATAAATTAAAAATTTCTTTAGACTTTTCTCTTTGTTCTTTACTTAATGGAAGTATAGCAACTTTGTAAGGCGCTAAAGATGGTTTTATATGCATAACAATACGTGTATCTTTTTCTAGTTGCTCTTCATCATAACTATCCATCATGATCATTAACATTAATCTATCTAA
>DCIT01000001.1:1416-2854 GCA_002317145.1 Caryophanales bacterium UBA1719 | reverse complement strand
TTAATAAAAGAGACACTAATGTTATTTTAGGAGAACAAGAAAGAATTTTATTTGGAAAAGGATTTATTGTTGATAGTCTATGCAACATTAAATTTCATATTTCCTCCAAATCCTTTTTCCAAATAAACCCAACTCAGACAGAAAAATTATATGGATACATTAAAGATAAATTAGAGTTAAAAAATACCGATACATTGCTAGATGCCTATTCAGGAGTTGGGACGATTGGAATGTCTCTTGCGAGTAAAGTTAAACAAGTTATAAGTGTTGAAATAGAAAGAAGCGCAGTGAAAGACGGAATTAGAAACGCGAAAGAAAATAATATTAAGAATATTCAATTTATAAATGATGATGCGACAAACTTTATAAACAATTATGAAAATAAAATCGATGTCTTAGTAATGGATCCTCCAAGAAAAGGAAGCACAGTAGAATTCTTAAATGCCGTTAATAGATTAAATCCGAAATCGATTATTTATGTTTCTTGCGATCCAAATACTTTAGCTAGGGATATTGTTACTTTAAAAAATAAATATGAAATTATTTCTGTTCAACCATTTGATATGTTTCCAATGACTTATCATGTTGAAACAGTAGTCTTATTAAAAGCAAAATAGAGTTATATATTCTATATATAAATTTGTGATAAAATTATTCTATCTATGATATATAAACTAGATCCAATTTTAACCTATAACTTATGGGGTGGCGAGAAGTTGAGCGAACTATATCGTCAAGAAGAAAACCAATATGGAGAGGCATGGGTTTTATCATGTCTTAAAGATAAAAATTCTCCAATCGGAAGAGGATATTTTTATCGCAAGAAACATAAAACATTAAAAGATTTATTTAACGAAAATCCTAATATTGTTCGTGAAGGATATAAAGGTGAATTCCCGTTATTAATCAAATTAATTGATGCTAAAAAAGATTTATCTATTCAAGTACATCCAGAAGCTAAAACGGAGTTTTGGCATGTATTAAATAAGAAGCCATCTCGTTTATATATGGGCTTTAACAAAAGAATGGATAAAAAGACTGTATCTAAGATTTTAAAACATGGTGATATCACTGAATATTTAAATCAAATCGAAGTTAAAGCCGGAGATTCTTATTTAATTAAACCAGGTACAATTCACGCTATTGGAGCAGGAACTTATTTAATTGAAATACAAAGAAGTGCAGATGTTACTTATCGCTTATATGATTTCCACCGTAAAGATAAAAACGGAAAAGAAAGAGAATTACATATCTCTAAAGCATTAGAAACAATCAACTATTCTAAATATCAAATTAAAGACGGTAAGAAGATTGGTCAATTAGTGAAATGCCCTTTCTTTAAAGTTAATAAAGAAGATTTTGATTACGAAAAAGAAACATTTAATTGTGATAAAAAATCATTCCATTCAGTAATCATTTTATCTGGTGAAGGAAAAAT
>DCIT01000001.1:0-1335 GCA_002317145.1 Caryophanales bacterium UBA1719 | reverse complement strand
ATATAAAATCTTAGGAACCCTAAGTTTTGTAATAGTGACATTATAATTTCTTAGAAATTATGTGTTAAAATATTTAGGAAAGATATTCTAATTCTAAAAAAGAAGGAGGGTAAATAAAATGAAAACATTTACTTACACTATTAGAGACAAAGAAGGCATTCATGCTCGTCCAGCAGGAATCGTTGTACAAGCGGCAAAGAAATTTGCTTCTAACATTCAAATTACCAGCAAAGGTAAAACCACGGATTTAAAAAGAATCTTTGGTGTTATGGGATTATGCGTAAAATGCGGTGAACAAATCACCATCACTATTGAAGGCGCTGATGAAAATGAAGCTGCCGAAGCACTAGAGAAAGTATTCGCAGGTAATTTATAAGTTCTAAAAGGAGTCTATCTTTATGATGAAATATAAAGGAAAGATAGTTTTCGAAGGCTACGCAATAGGTAAATCATTTGTCTATTTTAATGATGAAAGAAAATCTTCACCAGTATTCTCTTCTGAAGAAAATGAATTTAATCGTTTTAAAGAAGCTAGAGAAAAAGCAAAAAATGAATTAAATCAACTATATGAAGAGACTTTAAAAAGATTAGGAGAAGAAAAAGCTATATTATTCCAAACCCATAAATTAATGGTGGAAGATATTGATTTCGAAGATCTTGTTAAAGCTAATATTCAAAACCATAATGTTGCCGAAATAGCCGTAGAAAACGCCGCTAAAGAACTATCAAGAATGTTTGAAACTTTAACGGATGCCTATATGAAAGTAAGGGCAAAAGATGTACTAGAAGTAGGAGATATGTTAGTTAATATTTTATCTGGTAAAGATGAAATATTTAATCTAAGTAAACCAGTTGTATTAGTCGCAGATGACTTACCAGCTTCAGCATTAATGAAATTTGATAGGGATAAAATTTTAGGCTTAGTACTTATAAGCGGAAGTGTTAACTCTCACGTCGCTATCTTAGCAAGAACACTTGAAATTCCAACTGTCGTTGCTATTGAAAACTCAACCGCTTTCCCAAGTTACTTCTTAAACAAAGATTTAATTGTTGATGCTATTAATGGAGAGGTTATCTGTAATCACAACAATGAAGATATATCTCAATATTTAAAATTACAAAAGAAATATGAAGATGAAATCAAAGCATTAAAGTCATTCATTGGCAAACCATCAATAACTAAAGATGGTCATAAAATTAAAATATACGCTAATATCGCAAGTAACTTAGAAATTGATAACTTACGTAAAAACGATGCCGAAGGTGTCGGATTATTTAGAAGTGAATTCGTTTTCTTAGGAGCTAAAAATTATCCTACAGAAGACTTACAATTCA
>DCIT01000025.1 GCA_002317145.1 Caryophanales bacterium UBA1719 | reverse complement strand
AATTGTTTATAAAGTTTGTCGCATCGTCATTTATAAATTGAATATTCTTAATATTATTTTCTTTCGCATTTCTAATTCCATCTTTTACTGCGCTTCTTTCTATTTCAACACTTATAACTTGTTTAACTTTACTCGCAAGAGACATTCCAATCGTCCCAACTCCTGAATAGGCATCTAGCAATGTATCGGTATTTTTTAACTCTAATTTATCTTTAATGTATCCATATAATTTTTCTGTCTGAGTTGGGTTTATTTGGAAAAAGGATTTAGAGGAAATATGAAATTTAATGTTGCATAGACTATCAACAATAAATCCTTTTCCAAATAAAATTCTTTCTTGTTCTCCTAAGATAACATTAGTGTCTCTTTTATTAATGTTTTGAATTATAGTTGTTATTTCTGGGTTCTCTTTTTTTATTGCTTGAATAAAGTTATTACGACTTGGAAATGAATCACAGTTAGTGACAAGCACGACCATAACTTCATTAAAGTGTAAGGATGTTCTTACTAAGATGTGGCGAATGATTCCAAATCTTTTATCTTCGTTATATGGTTCAATGTTAAAGTCTTTCATCAACTGTTTTATTGATTCGACTATCTTGCTACTTCTTATGTCTTCAATAGCACATTCATCGACTATTACTAAGTCATGAGACATTGGTTTATAAAATCCAGATACTATTTTTTTGTTTATTTTTCTAATAGGAGTTTGGATTTTATTTCGATAGTAATATGGATCATCCATTCCAATTGTAGGATTAACTTTAATATCTAATTTAGCGATATGTTTAAAAGCATCTTTTACTTTATTAGACTTATACTCAAGTTGTTTAGAATAACGATAGTTTTGAAAGACACATCCTCCACAGGCAGTGGATACTTTACATATCGGAATAATACGATCAGGAGATAAGTTATATATCTTTTTTATATATCCATAATTTATATTAGCGCGTGTATATAAAATACAGATATCTGCTTCTTCATTAAGCAATAATCCTTTAACAAAGATAACTTCTTTATTTAAATGAATTACACCTTCTCCTTCATTAGAGAATGATGTGCATTTGCCTTTGATTATTGTGCCTTTCTTCAACATATTATTTAAATAATCTAATCGTACACATTATAAAACAAAAACCCACTAGGTGGGCAATCGTATGAGTTTTCTTTTTTTAGACAGGAGTTACTCTCGCTCCTCTTCATCTATTTGAGATTTCTTTTTTTTAGACAGGAGTTACTCTCGCTCCTCTTCATAAGCTAGGCTTACTATCTTTATTATATACATTTTTTCATAAAGAAAAAGTATTTTAAGAATGCGATTAATGTTTTACTATCATCTATTTTGTTATTCTTTATTAATTTCATTATTTCTTCTTTAGTGTATAACTCTAAATTAATTGATTCATCTTCATCTAGCTTTCTTTTAATTCTTGTCTTATTTACTTCAATATAAAATAAATATAGTTTTTCTGTGCAGAATGCCATAGCGGGATAGAAATATCCTAGTGATTTAATTAGTTTAGGTTTATATCCAGTTTCTTCCATCACTTCTCTTTTTATCGCAGTTAAAGGAGTTTCATTATTATCTGATTTACCAGCAGGTATTTCTAAAGTAATTTTATGAACTGGATAACGATATTGTTTTTCTAAGATATATTTATTACCAAGTTTAACAATCGCAACGACTGCGAATGGATGTACTGTATATTCTCTAGTGCATTTCTTATTGTTATAGCTTAATACATCATCAACATAAAAATCTAATATCTTTCCTGAATATAATTTATGTTTTTTAATTGTCTTTTCTTTTAGTTTCATTATGTAATTAATTATAACTAATTATTTAATAAATAATGCTTAATTGACACTTAATACAATAATCGATAATATATCTAACTATGAGTTGGGCAATAATATTACAAGTTATATTGTTTGGTATTGCTTTAAGCATGGATGCTTTTGCGGTTTCTATTACAGATGGATTAGTGTACCGTGATATTGATAAAAAGAAGAGTTGTTTTATCGCTGGTGTATTTGGTGTAATGCAAGCTTTAATGCCTTTAATTGGTTATTGGTTAGTTGAATTAGTTAAAGCTATCGCTAGTGCATCAGGTGGAGATAAGGCTATTAAAATAGTTGTTAAAGTTGTTACTTGGGTAGCGTTTACTTTATTAATTCTTATAGGAATAAAGATGATAATTGAAGGAATAAAAGATATTAAAGAAAAAGATGAAAAGAAGAAAGTTAAAACATTTAAAGTTAAAGAAGTTTTATTATTTGGTATCGCCACTTCTATTGATGCTTTAGCGGTTGGCGTTTCTTTAAATGCTGGATTATCAAATAACTCAACTATCTTTTTGCATGTCTCAATTATTATGGTGATTACTTTTATATTATCTTTTATCGGCACTCAATTAGGTGGAGCAATTAACAAATTATTAAAAGGTAAATATGAGATATCCTGTGTTATCGGAGGATCAATATTAATTCTTCTAGGTATCTGGGTAGTTGTCTCACATTATTTAGGTATATAAAAGAAAACTCCCTTACGGGAGTCTTCTATATTTATTAATAAAATTAGATTCTTTCAATATCGGCGAAGTCAACATCAGTTGGAGTAGTTCTACCAAAGAATGTTGTTTCGATACGGCAGACACCAGTTTGTTTATCAATAGAAACAATCTTGCCTTCTGATCCTGCTAATGGACCATTGATGACTCTTACTAAGTCTCCAACGTTATAACGGGAGTACATAGTATTATCAACTCTACCCATTCTTTTTAAGACTGGTTCCATTTCTTCTCTAGAAACTGGGTTTGGTTTTTGTCCACCACCAGAGCTACCAGCAATACCGGTGACTCCTGGAGTGTTTCTAACAATATACCAACTATCTTCAGTCATGATCATTTCTACGAAGATATATCCTGGGTATAAATTCTTTTTCTTAAATTTAGGTTTACCTTCTTTATCAACTTTTTGTAAACCGGTTTTTTTATCTTTTTCTGGTTCATCTTGTTCAGCGACAACGATATCAAAGATAATGCTGCCTAAGTTTAATGATTCAACGGTTTTCTTTAAGTTATCTGCGACTTTATTTTCGTGTCCTGAATAAGTGTTAACAATGTACCATTGTCTAGTTTCGTTAATGTTATCCATATTTATTTAATCCATCCTTTAAACATTGCTTTTAATTGCTTAAAAAGTGTTCCTGCTGCTAAGTCTTCTAAGGAAACGATAATAGCAAGAACAACAGTAATAACCACTACTGTTAAAATAGTCGTTACTAAAGCATTTGGCTTAGGCCATCTAACGCGTTTAGCTTCTTTAGCAACTTGTCTAGTGTATTGAGCTGGACCAACCATTTGCTTTTCCTCCTATTTGCTTTCCTTATGAATAGTATGTCTTTTACATTTAGGACAATACTTTTTAATTTCGAATCTACTTGTTAATCCTTCCGGTAAAGTAGTCTCGTAATTTCTTGATAGACAGTTCTCGCAAATTAAAATAACTTTCTTTCTCATTTTAACTATACCTTAATCTATCAGTTTAATAATAATATAACTATTGTTATTATCTATCAAGTATTTCATTTATTATCTTTCCTTATAGAGTATTCACATCCACAGTAATTTTGTTGATATAAGCCATATTTATCTCTAATTATTTTACCTTTAGCAATTCCATCATTCTTTTTAAAATCAGAATAAAAATACTTAGTGTGTGTAAATTCTTTCTCTAGATTTTTACCTATTTCGTTTAATACTTGAGAATCCTTTTGGCGAGATATAGACATTACTGTTGTAAAGTAATCAAAGTTGTTTGTTTCAGCATATTGATACGCTTCTTTCATTCTTTTTGAGTAACACAATAAACATCTTTTGCCTCTTTCAGGTTCATCTTTAAATGGAATAAGATCTTTCATATATTCTTTATGGTTATAATCGATGATCACTAACTTTATATTTGAGTTATAATCATGATTAAAATCTTTAACAAATTTAATTAATTCTTCTTTTCTAAGTTTCCATTCTTTCTCAGGATAAATATTAGAGTTATTAAAATGAAGAGTAACATCAAAATGGTTAATGAGATACGTTAATGGATAGCATGAACAAGGAGCGCAACAAACATGCATCAATAAAGATGCTTTGCCTTTAAAACTATTTATTATTTCTTCACCTTTTAAATAATAATTGATCTTATCCATTTATTTAATTATAAAAATTATTTATCAGAATCAAAACCGAATTCATGGTATAACTTTTTCTTGAGTTCTTCTGCCGTATAAAATTTTGCATTCTTTTTCTTGCTATTCCTATACGACCTAAGTAATTCCGCGTCTAATTCTTCCTTCGTATATTCTTCTAAAAACTTTGGTTTTGCAGGAGGAACACCAATTCTAAATGGAATGGCTTTCCATAATACAATTTGTTTATAAAATGTAGTTATGGCTCTTGATGTGGTCATCCCTATCTTATTCAAAATTTGTTCTGCTTGTTTTTTAAGTGTAGCATCAATGCGAACACTTATAGTTGCTGTTTTTGTTTTTTTCATAATGCACCTTCTCTTAAAACAATTATAAATTTTGTATTGTAAAATGCAATACATTTTTAATAACATGTATATATGCTTTGCATATATACTATAGACTAATATATAAAACAAGCGTCACCAAAAGAGAAAAATCTATATCTATTTTCTACTGCGTGTTTATAGCATTCTAAGGTAAATTCTCTGCCCATAAATGCACTTACTAACATTACTAACGTTGATTTAGGCAAATGGAAATTGGTGATTAAAGCATCTATACCTTTAAATTTATATCCTGGATAAATAAATATATCTGTATTTTCTTTTGTTGATTTAAAACAATTATATTTAGAATAATTAGCTTCTAATGTTCTAGTTGATGTAGTTCCAATAGCGATTATTCTTCTATTTTCTTTTTTAGCTTTATTTAATTTATTAGCGACTTCTTCACTTATCTCATAGTATTCAGAATGCATATGATGGTCATTAGTGTCTTTTACTTTAACAGGTCTAAATGTATCTAATCCAATTTGAAGTGTAACATCTAAAATCTCTACACCTTTTTCTTGCGCTTTTTTAAATAGATCTTGAGTAAAATGAAACCCTGCAGTTGGAGCGGCTGCTGATCCTGAAACTTTAGCGTATACAGTTTGATATCTTTCGTTAGGTACTAATTGTTTTTTAATGTAAGGTGGTAACGGCATATGTCCGATTTCTTCGAGTATTTCAACAAAAATGCCGTTATATAAAAATTTTATTTTTCTTATTCCTTCTTCTTTTACTTCTAAGCATTCTCCAATTAATTTACTAGAGAATTTAATTTTAGATCCAACTTTAATTACCTTTGCATTTCCACATAAACAATCATATGTATCTTTACTAGTTTCTTTAAGTAATAAAACTTCTACCTTGGCATTAGTAATTTCTTTAACTCCAAATAATCTAACAGGTAGAACTTTAGTGTTATTTCTCACTAATACATCACCAGGATTTAAGTAATCTAAAATATCAAAGAAATGTTTATCTTCATAAGTTTTATTATTTTTATTAATTACTAATAATCTTGAGTTATCTCTTTTATCTGCTGGAGTTTGAGCGATTAACTCTAATGGTAAATTGTAATTAAATAATTCAATATCCATTAGAAGCCTCTTTCATCACCGTATTTTTTTAATACTTTTTCTTTATATTCTTTAAACTTATCTTTCTTAATTGCTTCACGCGCACCTTCCACTATTTTAATTAAGAAACGAATATTATGAATACTCATTAATCGTTTACCAAATTCCTCATTTGCTACGAATAAATGGCGTAAATAAGCTTTTGTATAATTCTTACAAGTATAGCAATCACACTCTTTATCTAATGGAGTAAAATCATTTTTATATTGTTCTCTTTTTATATTAATTCTTCCTTTAGAAGTCATTAACGCCCCATGACGTGCGATACGTGTAGGAAGAACACAATCAAACATATCTACTCCTCTTTCGATTGCTCCTAAAATATAATCTAAACTTCCTACTCCCATTAAATATCTAGGTTTATCACTAGGTAAATATTTAACAGCATAATCAATCATCTTAAAACAAACATCTTTAGGTTCTCCAATTGAAGTTCCTCCAATTGCATATCCGGGTAGATTTAACTTCTTCATTTCTTTCGCACAATTTTCTCTTAAATCTTTATACTCTCCACCTTGAACAATACCAAATAATGCTTGATCTGTTTTATGTGTTTTCTTCGCTCTTTTAAGCCATCTAATTGTTCTATTAGTAGATTCTTTAACATACTTATAATCACTAGGATAATCAATGCATTCATCCAAAGGCATGATAATATCCGCACCTAATTTCTCTTCTATCTTAATAACGGATTCAGGAGTAAAAAGCATCTTATCGCCATTAAGATGATTTTTAAATGTCACACCTTCTTCAGTTATCTTTCTTTTGTCGGACAAAGAGAATACTTGAAATCCTCCTGAATCCGTTAACATCGGACCTTTATAATTCATAAATTTATGAAGTCCACCAGCTTTTTTAACAACGTCTTCACCTGGTCTAAGATGAAGATGATATGTGTTAGATAAAATTACACCAGCACCTAATTCTTTTACTTCTTCAGGAGATAAAGTTTTTACTGTAGCTAAAGTTCCAACAGGCATAAACATTGGAACTTCTACATCTCCATGTGGAGTATGTAATATTCCATATCTAGCGCCTGTTTTCTTATCAATATGTTTAATTTCTAAATAAAATTTCTTTTTCATATTCTTATAAATGTTCCTTTAAAAACTTCGCTATTTTAGGAGTTAAAGTATAAGTAACATACTCTTGAGAAGGATGAATTCCATCATTTTTACCAGCGTTTATTTCATCTTCAAATCCTGAATTATATGTTAAATCTAATAAAGGTATTTTAAAGAGCTCACAAGTATATTTCATCGGATTAATAACGTTATGAAGATAATACATAGTATCTTTTATTTTAGCTGGTAATGGAGTCATAAACATCGTAAAAGCGTTTTTAAAATTCTCTTTTATATATGTGCATATATTGTAATAGGCTCCATATAATGTTGTAGTTTCTTTATTACCTTTTTCTCCTAATGGTAAATCTTGTGCACGATCATTACCGCCACCATAAAAAATAATTATATTAGTCTTGGGATCTATCTTTTGAATTCTATCCACCATAGGTTTATAACTACCAGTACCATTCGCTACTGTAGATCCACCTATTCCTTTGTTATATACTTCTTTAAAATTAAATGTTTCTTTTAATAATACTGGATATGGTTTTTCTAATTGTCCATCATACCAAGTACCATATGTAATAGAATCTCCCATACAAGTAACAATATAAGAAGAATAATTTTTCTTACATGATGTATTAATACATGCAAATAATAATGTCGAACAGAGTAATACTTTCTTCATACTTTTATCTTACCATTTAAAATCTAAATTTCTATTCGCATTAACTAATCTTTGCATCGATTCTTTCTTCATAAAAATCATTATTAATATATAAGAAATAAGTATTATACAAGTCTCTCCTAACGCGATCATACCTACTCCTAACATATAAGGTTTAATATTTAAAAAATAATAATATTCAATTCCAACAATAAAAGAATTAAACACTATAGGAATGATGGCGGCAACCGCTAAATGTTTAGTAAAAGAAATTAATAAGCAAGAGATTAAGGTTGCCGCAGTTCCGATTAAAAAATCAAACGGCATTTGACCGATACTTGCGAAGTTAGATAAGAAACATCCTAAAGTAATTCCAATGACATAATCGCGGTTAAAGAAACATAGTAAGACTAATAATTCTGATAAACGAAATTGAAAATTGGCGAATGATATTGGATAAGATATAAAAGTTAAAATTACATATAACGCTAAAACAATAGCATTATTTACAATGCGTTTTATATCTATCTTTTTATTGTCCATTTTTACCAGTTAGCTGTACAGAGAAGAACTACTTTTTTATTTAGTTCTCCACCATCTTTTATTAATGGTCTATCTAGATATTTAAAGCCTCTAGATTCAACGTATCTTTTTTGTGAATTAGTGTTCATCCAAAGATGGATATCATCACTTTTTTCAAATGTTTGTCTATCTTTGATTTTATATATTTCATCACTGATGTAATAGAAATATTTTCCATGAGCGACAAAGTTTTCTGGTTTATAGTTTAGGGCAATGCCTGCGAACCTACAGTTACGATAAATTCTAAAGATTTCGCGATAACATAAAGTATCGATTCTGTTTGTTGCAGCGACTTTTAATAAATCTTCTCCATCAATATATTTCTCTAAAACTAATATCCCATTTTTATCAACTTTTAAAACTTTAGAGCATTCGATTCTATTTCTCTTAATTTCTTTTTTATTCGCTAAATATTTTTTTAAATCTTCAGTGCTTGAGAAAGGGACAATAATATATTTTTTATTGTTTCTACTTACTAATATTTTTTTGTTTTTATAAACGTTTAAAACGTTATATTCTTTTTGATTAAATTTTATTGTTTCCATTTTTATTCGGCTCCTTAAATAACCATTTCTTTCTTGAGAAGTAATTCCAGATTAATCCGATTATTGTAGTAGTGACATAGCTAAATGCAAATAACCAGAATGTTCTACTAATCATTATACCTTTAATCCATGCTCCAATCTTTTGGAAAAATGGTTTAGGTAAATTTTCTATCACCATCCATGTATCAATATTAACATTTAATGTTGATAACCAAATTTGTTTAAAGGCAATCATCACTCCAGTAGATAATCCTAATCCAACTGCACTTAATACAACAAACATCACACCAATACTTTTCTTATGTTTTTCTTGTTCTTTCTTATCAACATTTTGGAAAACCCATTTAGTCGATAAAATGTAATTAACTATGACACCGAAGATAAAACTAATGATTGTTGCAATTGCACGTATTCCTAATGATTTAGGATCCATTACTTTTTGCAATAAATAAGTAGTTAAAGTATCAGTTAAAAAACTTGTTATCGCTGCAGCTAATCCAGTTACAACAAAACGAAATACTTCACCTTTTCTACTTGTTACATCTTTTTTCATGAATTCTTTTTCACTACTGTATCAAAAAGCTTTCTATACTTTTCTAATAAAGTAGGTAAATCCTTTTTCTTTTCTGCGACGATATAATAATAAATTTTTAATTTAGGTTCTGTTCCAGATGGACGAACACTTACTTTAATTCCATTTGGGAAATAAAAGCATAAAACATTTGATTTAAGTAAATCATATTTTTCATTATACCCATCTAAGTGTTTCTTATATCCAGTTAAACAGTCTAATTTAGAATGTAAATCTTTTAATGTTTTAAAATCATATTCTTTACGGAATATTTCCATAATTTTATTCATGCGTTCCATTCCATCCATGGATTTAAATTCGTAGGAATCTGTAACAGTAGAAGTATATCCATATAGCTTATATAAATCTTCCATACGTTCCGCCATAGTGGTACCCATCTTTAAATAGTCATCACACATTTCCGCTAATAACAAAGAAGCATTAACAGCATCTTTATCTCTAACTTTAGATCCTGTTAAATATCCGATAGATTCTTCAAATCCAAAGATAAATCTATTTGTTTGCTTTTCTTTTTCTAATAAGTGAATTTGTTCTCCAATATATTTAAATCCAGTTAAAACTTCTTTAACTTGAACTCCAAATCTTCTGGCGATTGGAAAGACCATGTTAGTAGAAACAATTGTCTTAACCATGATTGGATCTCTTGGTAAAGTTTCATTCGCCATTCTTCTTCTAACAATATAATCAAATAATAAAACTCCAGTTTCATTACCTGAGAATGTTCTTACTTTACCATTTTTATCTAATACTGAAACAGCAACACGGTCACAATCAGGATCAGTCGCTAAAGCCATATCATATTTGAGTTCTTTTAAATATTTATTCATTAAAGTTAAAGCTTCAGGATTTTCTGGATTTGGTTTAGGACATGTTGGAAAGTTACCATCTGGAGTAGCTTGTTCGTTAACAACATATAAATCTTTAAATCCATCATCTTTTAATACTTTAGTCACCGGTACTAATCCAGTTCCGTGTAATGGAGTATAGACAATTTTCGCAAATCTTGTTTTTGCGCCATTAAGTGATAATGAATCAATATATGCATAATATTCATTTAAACAATCACTTGATATATAAGAAATTAATCTTCTCTTTAATCCTTGTTCAAAAGTGTATTTTGGTTTTATATCAAAATAATCTTTTGTTTTCATTATTTCATAAACTCTTGCTGCAGGTTCATCAGTTAATTGACAACCATGGTTATCATAAACTTTATAACCATTATAAATAGCAGGGTTATGAGATGCAGTAATCATAATACCAGCTTGTGATTTATGGAATCTAGTTGCCCAGCTACATAAAGGAGTAGGCATTATCGTTTTATATATGTATACGTGTATACCATATGTTATTAATACGCGCGCAGCTTCTTCTGCGAATAATCTTGATTTATTGCGTGAATCATAAGAAATAGACACACTCTTATGAGGCACTAATTTATATTTTTCATTAATAAATTTTGCTAATCCATAAGTAGCACGTCTAATAACATAAATATTTAATCTTTTAATTCCAACACCTAAGACACCTCTGATACCACCAGTGCCAAATTCTAGTTCGCATCTAAAGTTATGGCGAATATCATTATCGGTCTTTAAAGAATCAATCTCTTTTCTGAGATCTTCATCTTCTAATTTTTGTTTTTTCCAATGTTCGTATTCTTTAATGTAATTTTCCATAACAAAAACTGGGAAAATAATATCATATTTTTTGTTTAATTACATTAAAAATACATTGTTTTAATCATATTTTATCTATGACTACAAACTAAATCTTTAATTGACATATGATTTGAGGGTGGTATGATATTCACATTATTTCACTTATTCTCGCCTACGCGTGTATTAATGGAATATTAAGGAATTTATGAACTCAAAAACATTATTCTATATCGTTAAACGTCTTTTATTGGCGTTACTCACTGTTTTTGTTGTTGTCACTGTTACATTCTGGGCAACACAGGCTATTCCTGGCGGACCATTCAATACTGAAAAAGCTCTTGATGAATCCGTCATCGATGCTTTAAAGAAACAATTCGGATTAGATAAACCTTTATTTGTTCAATACTTAATTTACTTAGGCAAAGCTGTTACATGGGACTTTGGTGTTTCTTTAAAGGTTCGTGGTGTTTATGTCTTAGATCAAATTGGTAGTAGATTACCTGCATCATTATTAACAGGATTAAGTGCTGCAGCAATTGCTATTATCTTAGGATTAGTCTTAGGAAGCACCGCTGCTTTAAAACATAATAAGAAAGCTGATAGAGTAATCATGATTCTATCTACAGCATCTGTTGCAATGCCAAGCTTTGTTATCGCAAGTTTGTTATCTTGGTTATTCTATGATGTATTTAAAGTAACTGGCACAGGCGCGATTGTTTGGATCTTACCAATTATTACTATTTCATTATCACCAATGTGCTACATAACTAGACTTACTAGATCTGCGACATTAGATGTTCTTGGTGCGGATTATATTAGAACTGCTAATGCTAAAGGTGTTAGTAAACAAAAAGTATTATTCAAACACGCATTACGTAACTCAATTACTCCAGTCATTACATATGCTGGTCCTATGATTGCATATATTATTACTGGATCAATTGTTGTTGAACAAATCTTTGGTATCAACGGATTAGGTAGAATGTTTGTTAATTCTATTACTCAACGTGACTATCCAACGATTATGGGTACCACAATTTTCTTAACATACTTAATGGTTATCATGGTATTAATCAGTGATATTCTCTATAAAGTCGTCAACCCAAGAGTGGAGCTAGAATAATTATGAAATTAGGCGATAGAAATCCGTTAAGCTTCCAAGTTGACTATAGTAGAAATCTTTTCCAATTGGCAGAAACAAAAGAGAAACAAGCCGAGACTTTAACACGTCCTGCTTCAACTTTCTTAAGAGATGGTTTACGTAGATTTAGAAGAAATAAAGTTGCAGTTGTATTCTCAATCATAATGTTAGTTATTATTGCAGCGATTATTATCATTCCATTTATTTATCCATATGATTACGCAACAATGTTAGGTATTGGCCGTTGGGGTACTGATACAAGTTACTTTAATTTAGCACCATTCCAATATGGCGAAACCGAAAAAGCAAGAATGGCGAATGGCGAATTTATTTGGCCTCATATTTTTGGTACTGATGCGCATGGTCGTGATTACTTCATACGTGTAATATGTGGCGCGCGTATCTCATTATTAGTAGGTGTATTCGCTGCGGTTGTTGTCTTAATTATCGGTACTATTTATGGTTCTATTTCTGGATTAAAAGGTGGTAAGACTGACTTAGTCATGATGAGAATTGTTGATGTTATTTACTCATTACCAGACATGGTCATTATCATTTTATTAAGTGTCATTCTTAATGAAGCATTATCCACTGCTCAAGGTGGTTTAATTGGTTCATTAGGTACTAACTTAATCTCAATATTCATTGTCTTTGCGTTGTTATATTGGGTTGGTATGGCACGTTTAGTTCGTGGTCAAATCTTATCAATTAAACAACAAGAATTTATCTTAGCATCTCGTTCAATGGGAGCCTCAAACGCTTTCATTATTCGTAGACACTTAATTCCTAACTGCGTTTCAGTTATTGTTGTCTCAGCATGCTTACAAATTCCATCTGCAATATTTACAGAATCATATCTATCATTCTTAGGATTAGGTGTTGCTAAACCAATGCCTTCTTTAGGAAGTTTAGCAAGTGAAGGTCGTGATGCTTTAACCACTTATCCTTGGTTAATGTTATTACCTGCATTCTTTATTTGTTTAATAGTTTTATCACTTAACTTAATCGGAGATGGTCTACGCGATGCGTTTGACCCAAAACAAAAATAATAGGAGGTATATAAATAATTTATGGCAAAGCATGAACATTTATTAGAAGTTAAAGATTTATATACTTCTTTCAATATTCCTGCTGGAGAAGTTCGCTCTGTTAATGGTGTTTCATTCACTGTTGATAGAGGTGAAGTTTTAGGTATTGTTGGAGAATCTGGATCAGGTAAATCTGTTACTGCGTATTCAATAATGCAAATCTTACAAAATCCAGGAAGAATCGTATCTGGATCAATTAAATTTAAAGGCCAAGAATTAATTGGATTACCACATCATCAATTACAAAAAATTCGTGGTGATAAGATTGCGATTATCTTCCAAGATCCAATGAGTTCTCTTAACCCTGTTTACACAATTGGTAATCAAATTATGGAAGCGATTAAGCTCCATCCAAATCCAAATGTAATGGAGATTTTTGATCACGTTATTAAAGAAAAAGAAGAGAAATATAAAGAAGCGATTAAAGCAAAAAAGAGTGTAAAAGAAATTAAGCAATTAAAAGAAGAAGTTAAAATTGCCAAACATAAAAAAGCTAACTATCCACATGAACGTGCATTAGAGATGATGAAGTTAGTTGGTATTAACGAACCAGAGAAAAGATTAAAACAATATCCATTTGAATTCTCAGGTGGTATGTTACAAAGAATCATGATTGCTATGGCGTTAGTCTGCGAACCTGATTTATTAATCGCTGATGAACCAACCACCGCGTTAGACGTTACTATTCAAGCGCAAATTCTTGAGTTATTAAAGAACATTCAAAATAAGATGGGCACCGGAATTATTATCATTACTCATGACTTAGGTGTTGTCGCTCAACTATGTGATAGAGTCAATGTTATGTATGCTGGACGTTTAGTCGAAAAAGGTTCTGTTAGAGAAATCTTCTATAATCCAAGACACGAATATACTAAAGGTCTATTAACATCCATTCCTAAAGCAAATGATGAGAAAGAAAGATTAATTCCAATTGAAGGAAACCCAGTTGATGTTTTCTGCTTACCAAGAGGATGTTCATTTGCGCCTCGCTGCAAGAACTGCATGAAAGTTTGCTTAAAGAAATATCCTACACATATTAACGTTTCTAAGACTCATACTACAGCCTGTTTTAAATATGTATTAGATATGTATAAGAAAGGTAAATTCACTAATAAAGATGTTAAGAATATTGTTGGTAGTTCTTACCTTGGTAACGCTGCATTTACTCCTATTTCTAGATTCGATGTTTTAGATGCATTAAACGATTATAAGATTGCTCAAGGTCGTTATAAAAAGAATAAAGAAGAAGGTAAATTATCTAATGAAGAATTAGAGCTACTTAAATATAAAATTAAAGATACAAGAAATAACTATAAACGTGCAAAACGCGATTTAAGTATCTCTAATAAAAATAGAAAATTATCACGTAAAGAAAGACCTTCAATGGTGAAAGGTGATATGGTAAAACATATTAGAGAAGCTAAGAAGAGAGTTAAAGAATCTTCTGATAACGTTATTAAAAAAGATTTATATAGATACTTAAGAAATCTTAAGATCTCTTCATATGAAATCGACTTTAAATATCACCGTGAATTTGTCGCGATTGCTAAAGAAGAATATTTAATCGCTAGATCATTTATTAAAGGAATTGATAAAGACGATAGAATCACAAGAACTAAAGTTTTAAGTGAAATAGATGCTAAACAAAGAGCATATGAAGATGCCGAAGATAAATATAATCGTAACTCAACTTTAATTTCTAAATTACTTGAGACACGTGAAAAATTAATTAAGTTAAATACTAAACGTGTTAAAAAAGCAATTAAAGAAAATACTGTTAATGCTTATAAAGAATTTAAAGGTAAACATTTATACTTTGATAAAGAAGAAGAATTAAATGAATACCTAGGTAGTTTTGAATACACGAAATGGGATTGCGATATTTCTTTAACTCGTCAAAATATTAACTCATTAAAACGCATCGCAGATGTTAATGAAAGAAAGATTCATACATTAAGAGATAGACACGCAACAAATAAAGAAATTGACGATGCTATTAATACGAAGAACGCTTCTTTATATGAATACTGGTTCAAAAGAGGAGACTACGAAATCACTCAATACTATAAGATGCGTAAAGCTATCTTTGTTAGACAAATAAGAAGATTAAATCAAATAAATAAACACAAGAGAAGAGTCATCTTTAGAGAAGGAGGAAAGGATAATGGCAAATAAAATAGTTTATAGTTATTCAAACAAAACCTCTAATGCTAAAAATGTCGAAGAGGTAATGTTTAAAAATCCAAAAGGAAAAAGAGCGGAAGACGTTATCTTAAAAGTTGAACATTTAAAAATGTATTTTAAGATCAATACCGGATGGTTTAGAAGCAAACCTTTAAAGGCTGTTGATGATGTATCATTTGAATTAAAAAGAGGCGAAACCTTAGGATTAGTCGGTGAATCCGGATGCGGTAAGACAACTTTAGGTAGAACTGTTTTACACTTATATAATCCTACTGCAGGTAAAGTTACATTTAATGGTGAAGAGATAAAGGATAAAGAATCTTTAAGACATTATCGTCAAAGAGC
>DCIT01000050.1:2136-3968 GCA_002317145.1 Caryophanales bacterium UBA1719 | reverse complement strand
CTTGTTCTAGTTATTGATTTTATTAATAGAAGAAATAAGAAAGAACAAATTCAAATTATTACTAAAGATGAAAAATTAGCAAAATTAATTCTTACTAAAATTCCTCATGGTGCAACAATAGTAAAAGCTAAAGGTGCATTCACTGGAGAAGAGAGAATTATTATTTATGTTGTTGTTTCAATTTATGAGACAAAAAATGTTGTTACTTTAATTAGGAATGCTGATCCAAAATCTTGGGTCAATGTTACAAGTGTTAAACAAGTTTATGGTCGTTTCTTTATTCGACCAATAAAATAAAAAAACCACTTTCGTGGTCTATATATTTTCTGGCGGAGGATTAGGGATTTGAACCCTAGCGCCCTGTTACAGGCCTACGAGCTTTCCAAGCCCGCCCCTTCAGCCACTTGGGTAATCCTCCGTTTCAGCTGCTTGAATATTATAATTTTTATTTATAAATTATTCAATAAGCCAATAAAAAACACCTAGAATTTAGGTGTTATTTATTTAGTTAATTTATTTTGCTTCTGTAGCAGGTTTTGCTTCTACTTTAGCTTCAACTTTTTTAGTTGCAACTTTGTTAGCGGCTTTCTTAAACATGCGATAGCCTCTAGCACTCATTTTTACGCTGACCATTTTTCCATCAACATTAATTTTATAAGTGTGAAGATTTGGTCTTTGTACTCTACGAGTTGCTCTTAAAGAATGGCTACGATTGTTGCCACTTAATGGTCCTTTACCTGTAATTGCACATACTCTTGACATAATATAAACTCCTTTTTTGAGTCTTATATAATATAAATTAAGATATTAATAATTGCAAACTTAATCTTATTTTTTTATTTGATTAAATGCATTTGGATATTTATAAATAAAATTTTCTTTATCTAATAATGGAGATTTATCTTTTATTAATTTTAATAATTCTTTCTTGCGATCTAGAGTTAATAAAACCCATACTCCTGTTGATAGATATATTTTTGTTTCAATATGATTATTCGCATATTCTTCATCTAAATAAACAATATCTTTAAAACGATATTCAACTATCTTTTTACCATGACGATATATCCCTTTATTATCAACCATGTAATATACTTTGCTGCGATATATTAATACTCCAGTTAACATTAATCCTAATGCGACTACGGTATAAATAATATTTACCCACCAAGGGAGATTATTTTCTTTCCATGGTTTAGTACCCATTAATCCCCAGAATAAAAATTCTAATGCCACAAATAATACAAAAAATGTTATGTAAGTAAATTTATGATTAGGAATTATTTTTTTCATAATTATCTTATTTATTATAAACGAATTAACAAAAAACATAAAAATCAAATTGATTTGATATAAAATATATCAAGTATGGCAAGAACCTACGATTTTATAAATATCGAAAAAAAGTGGCAGAAGTATTGGAAAGAAAACAATACTTTTTATTGTGACACTCATGATTTTAGTAAACCAAAATATTATATTTTAGACATGTTTCCTTATCCTAGTGGACAAGGCTTACATGTTGGTCATCCAGAAGGATATACCGCTAGTGATATCATCGCTAGAATGAAAAGAATGCAAGGATATAATGTCCTTCATCCAATGGGATGGGATGCTTTTGGATTGCCTGCTGAACAATTCGCATTAAAGAATAATGTTCATCCTGAAGAATTTACTAGAAAAAATATAAAACACTTTAAAGAACAAATTAATGCTTTAGGTTTTTCTTATGATTGGAGCAAAGAAATTGCCACAATTGATTCTAGTTATTATAAATGGACTCAATGGATATTCCTACAATTATATAAACATGGTTTAGCCTATGTCTCTAA
>DCIT01000050.1:1923-2064 GCA_002317145.1 Caryophanales bacterium UBA1719 | reverse complement strand
GATGGAAAATCCGAAAGAGGTGGATATCCAGTTATAAGAATGCCAATGCGTCAATGGATGCTTAAGATAACTGAATACGCTGATAAATTATTAGAAGATTTAAAAGATCTAGATTGGCCTAAATCAACATTAGATATGCAA
>DCIT01000050.1:0-1801 GCA_002317145.1 Caryophanales bacterium UBA1719 | reverse complement strand
TATTGCACATTAGCACCTGAACATCCTTTAGTTAAACAAATAGTTACTAAAGAACAAGAAAAAGAAGTATTAGCATATATAGAAAAAGTTTCACATAAATCAGACTTAGAAAGAACAGATTTAAATAAAGATAAAAGTGGTGTATTTACTGGTAGATATGCAATCAACCCAATTAATAATAAAGAAGTTCCTATCTATATTGCTGATTATGTTTTAGCAAGTTATGGATCAGGTGCAGTTATGGCTGTTCCAGCTCATGATGAACGCGATTATGAATTTGCGAAAAAACATAATCTTCCAATGATTCAAGTATTAGAAGGCGATATTTCTAAAGAAGCAATGGTAGAAGATGCTAAACATATTAATTCATCTTTTGTTAATGGATTAAATATTGATGAAGCAAAGAAATTAATTACTAATAAATTAATTGAATTAAAGAAAGGAAATTATACAGTTCACTATAAACTCAGAGACTGGTTATTCTCTCGTCAAAGATATTGGGGTGAACCAATTCCAATGTTAATTGATGGAGATAATTTAATTCCTTTAAAAGAAAAAGAATTACCGTTAGAGTTACCTAAGTTAGATAAATATGCTCCAAGTGGTACAGGAGAATCTCCATTAGCGAATGCTAAGGATTGGTTAAATGTTAAATTACCTAATGGTAAAACCGCAAAAAGAGAAACAAATACTATGCCTCAATGGGCGGGTTCTTGTTGGTACTATATTCGTTATATTGATCCTAAGAATAATAAAGCTTTAGCAGATAAAGTATTATTAGATCATTGGTTACCAGTTGATTTATATATCGGTGGATCAGAGCATGCCGTTCTCCATCTTTTATATGCAAGATTCTGGCATAAATTTTTACATGACATTAATGTTGTTTCTTGTAAAGAACCGTTTAAGAAATTATTCCATCAAGGAATGATTTTAGGTGAGAACGGTGAGAAGATGTCTAAGTCAAGAGGCAACGTTATTAATCCTGATGACATCATAAATAAATATGGTGCAGACTCATTAAGATTATATGAAATGTTTATGGGTCCTTTAGAAGCTTCTTTACCGTGGAGTATGCAAGGACTTGAAGGTGCGAAGAGATTTATTGAAAGAGTATTTAGATTATTCACTGATGAGAATTTATTAAAGAAATGGAGCAAAGAAAATAGCCATAAATTAGATTATGTTTATAACTTTACTGTTAAGAAAGTAACAGATGATTTTAAGAACTTACAATTTAATACTGCTATATCGCAAATGATGATATTTATTAATGAATGTTATAAGGCTGATTCATTATATGAAGAATATATGATTAATTTCTTGAAGATGTTTTCTTCTATATGTCCATTTGTTGGTGAAGAATTATTTGAACCATTTGGTGAAGGACATTCTATTGCTTATCAATTATGGCCATTATTTGATGCAAGTAAAATTGTTTTAGATGAAGTCGAAATTGCTTTATCAGTTAATGGTAAATTAAGAGCAACTGCGAAAGTTAAAATGGACGCCAGCGAAGAAGAATTAAAAGAAATTGCATTAAATAATGAAATTATTAAAAAGAATATTCAAGGTAAAACAATCAAGAAAATAATTATTGTTAAAAAGAAGATTGTTAACATTGTTGCGATATAATATGAAACTTATTATTGATGTTGGTAACTCATACACTAAATTTGCTATTTTTAATAACGATAAAATTACTAAGACTTTTATTAAACCAACTAAAAATTTATCTTTAACTTTTTTAAAGAAAGAGAAATTTGATCTATGTATATTTTCTAGTGTTGTTTCTTCTGTT
>DCIT01000009.1:2677-3824 GCA_002317145.1 Caryophanales bacterium UBA1719 | reverse complement strand
GTGACTCTAAAGAATGATATTTTAATTTCATCAGCGATACTGATGTGTGAATTAGAATCATATTCAACTATGTTGATAGGTTCTCTAACTCTCATCATATCAACTTTATGTCTAATTAATTCTGCTGCTAATTTAGGAGCATATATAACAGGTATTCTTACCATTTGAATTAAGAAAGGAATACCTCCGATATGGTCTTCGTGACCATGTGTTATAACTAATGCTTTAATTTTATGTTGATTAAGTTTTAAGTGAGTGTAGTCAGGAATGACATAGTCAATTCCTGGTAAATCAAAACCTGGGAATTTAACTCCCGCATCAATTAAGACGATAGAGTTATCAGTTTCAATACAATAAGTATTCTTACCGACTTCTCCTAACCCGCCTAAAGCGTAAATTGAGACACCATTATTTAAATTGTTCATATTAAACCTCAATGAAATAGTTAATGATTATGACTAGTGATCTAGTTATTGATGCTTATATTGTATTTATTTTATTAAAATAAGCAAATAATTTTATAATTGAATAAAATCTTCAGGCGCAAAGAGTGGGTTCATTTTATTAATGTGATCATAATATAGAATTCCATATAGATGATCTATTTCGTGTTGTAATACAATTGCTTCTAATCCTCTTGCGGTAATAGAAACATTTTGTTTCTTAATCGCATCATATGCTTCTACTTTAATTTTAAAATCACGGAAGACAAATCCTTCATGAGGATTATCAACACTTAAACAACCTTCGCCACTTTTTAAATAACATTTCTTTGCACTTTTAGAGACTATTTTAGGATTCACTAAAGCACGAGTGACTTCTTCATCTTCTCTAAAGAAATGTATGACAAGCATTTTCTTTAATACTCCTATTTGAGGAGCAGCTAATCCAATTCCTTCTCTAACATTAGGATGAGTAGAGCGATAGTTTTCATCTTGAGAGTTTTTAAGATATTTCATCATAGATAAAATAGTCTCTTCATCTTCTTTATTAATAGGAAGAGTAACATCAGAGCTTTTTAATCTTAGTAATGAATTGTTATCTTTAACTATCTTTAACTCTTTCATATGCATTAATATTAGCATAAAGAGTATAATAATTCTAAATATGAGAGTTGTTGGTGGTATTTATAGACATAGAGAATTAT
>DCIT01000009.1:2010-2574 GCA_002317145.1 Caryophanales bacterium UBA1719 | reverse complement strand
TTACTTTAGATTTATTTGCTGGTAGTGGTGCGCTTGGAATAGAAGCGATATCTCGTGGAGCGAAAGAATGTTATTTAGTAGATAATGATTTAGAAGCAATTAAATGTATTAATAAAAATATTTTTAGTTTAAAAATAAATAATGCTCATGTTATTAATTCAGATTATTTAGAGGCTTTAAAAATTTTAAAAAATAAAAATATTAAATTTGATTTATTATTAATTGATCCTCCATATAAAATGAATAATTATCAATTTATAATTGATGAATTAAATAAACATAATTTAATTAATAAGAATGCTGCAATAGTTTTAGAAAGCGATAATGAATTAAATATAAATGGAACATATTCGAAAACAAAAAATTACAAATATGGGAAAACTTTTATTACAATATTATGGAAATGAAAAAGAGAATTGCGGTATATCCTGGAAGCTTTGATCCAATTACAAATGGTCATATAGATATTTTAAAAAGATCTTTAAAACTATTTGATGAAGTAATTATTTTAGTAGCAATTAATCCTAATAAAAAAGGATTGTTTGATGTTAAAACAAAAATAAA
>DCIT01000009.1:877-1796 GCA_002317145.1 Caryophanales bacterium UBA1719 | reverse complement strand
TCATCTAGTTCAATTATTGAATTATATAAAAACGGAGTTGATATTACTCAACTCGTTCCTAAGAATGTATTAAAGAAATTAAAATCAATTAAGATTTAATTTTTTCAAATAAATTTTCGCAGTTCCAACAATCGTTTAAAGTTTTTGCTTTATCGTATGAGTTGGTACCAGTTACGTTAAACATTACTTGAGTAATGCCAGCTTTATTAGGTGTAATTTTTTCGTTTTTTGTCCAGTCAACTAACATAATTGTTGGATTCATAAAGTTATCAGGATCACAAGCTTCCATTTTCTCTAAGTCCGCTTTTGTGACTCCGCCGTTTTGTAAATAAACACTTTCTTGTCCAACTTGAGAAGCTTGTTCAAAGAACCAGTTCTTATCTCTCATAAATTGAGCAAATGCTGATTCAGTAGTTGTAGTAGAAGTTGTTACTTCATCTGTGAATATTGTATAAAGTTTAAATGTATATTGAGGATCTTTTTGATTGAATGAATTCCAATTATCATGTAATACTTGGAAACCGTCTTTGATTTCTTTTGCGGTCGCATTACCTTTAGAAGTAAACATAATAAAATATTTCTTTTCATCTTTAGAAAGAATATCTGGACCATCTTTTGCAGCTTGACCATAATTAGTTAATAATTTTTGTGCTGGACTATTTGTTCCACCTTCAAGAGATTTCTTAAATTTCTCATAGAATGTATCAGCGGAATTTTTATTATTTATAGCACCTTGAATCGCACCAGTAATTGATGGAATTGAGAAGATAACACCGAAGATTGCTCCGACAATTAAAAGTGGTTGAACCCATGCAGTGTTTTTAATCCAACGCCATATTTTTGCAAAGAAACTTCCTATCGCTTTTAAAATCTTCATAATTTTATTCTAAAATTCGTTCCGAATTATGATAACCGAATG
>DCIT01000009.1:0-808 GCA_002317145.1 Caryophanales bacterium UBA1719 | reverse complement strand
GCATAGATTACAATAATTCATATCAAAAGTATGGGCAAGTACTGGACTACCAAAAGAAGCAATTTCCAAAATTTCTTAACTTCACATAAGAAAACAAGAATTTGTTTTGAATATTTAATTGCGTTAATCGCAACTGGAATAAGTGCTTTTTTAACAGCATTTGCTTTTAGAGCTTTCTTATCTCCATCAAATCCTGATATTTTAAATATAGTTTCTGGTGGATGTTCTGGTATTGCTAGAACAATTGGATTAATTGCTCAAATGATTAATCCTAAAATTGATATGTATTCAGTCTATTCTATTAGCTATTTCATAATTAATATCCCTTTACTCTATGTTGCATTTAGATTTTTAGGATTAAGATTTGGTATCTTTAGTGCATTAAACGTTATTTTAGTTTCTATTATTACTACTTATATGCCTTCAAGTTTTTCAAGCACAATCGCCGATTATGTTGCATGTGTTATTAAAGTTGATGGTGTTAATTTCCAAGCAGGAATCTTAGCAAGAGTAATTATTGCCGCAATGTTAAATGGTGTAGGATCTTCGATTGCCTTTGCCGCTAATGTTAGTGCAGGTGGCGCAGATATTATGTCTTATTATTTCTCTGCAAGAAAATCTACTAACATTGGTAAATATACATTAACAATTAACTTATCTGCTATGTTGTTATTCTCAATTTTATATTTCACTAACGGAGTTGTTACTTCAGGTGGATTTTCTAATGAATTATTAGCACAAGCATTTATTATATTTATCTTTGCGATTATATATTCAATAGTCCTTGTTCTAGTTATTGATTTTATTA
>DCIT01000030.1:3579-37817 GCA_002317145.1 Caryophanales bacterium UBA1719 | reverse complement strand
AGATCCGCTCCATACTTTGATTTAATAATAGATGGCATTGATCCACTTAACTAATAGGAGGTAATGAAAATGAAAAACGAAAATAAAAAAATTGCATTAGAGTTATCTCATGTTTCTAAGAGCTTTGGTAAAGTCAAAGCCCTTGATGATGCTTCCTTAACCTTATATAAAGGTGAGATTCTTGCAATCTTAGGTGAAAATGGTTCTGGTAAAACTTCTTTAATGAACGTTATTGATGGAATTTATTTCCCAGATCATGGAACCATGAAAGTTAATGGTAAAGATGCTACAATCCATTCACCTCATGAAGCTTATCAATATCATATTGGAATGGTCCATCAACATTTTAAATTAATTAATGTTTTTAATGGTATCGATAATATTTTATTAGGTACTAAAGATGATAAGTTCCGTGCTTGTGATGAATTTAAAGCCATGAGAGCTTGTAAGAAAGATGAGAACAAAAATTTAAAAACCAATGGTGAGAAATTTAAAAACTCTATGAGTTATGTTCCAATGTACTTCAAAGCAATGGGTAAGAAAATCGCTTCAGGACTTGGAGTATTAAATAAATCGCGCGGAAAGAAAGTTATTAAAATTGCTAAAGATAACGGTTTCCACGTTGACTTAACTAAATTAGTTAGCGAGATGTCAGTCTCCGAAAAACAATCAGTAGAAATTATTAAAACCTTATATAGAGGTGTTGATATTTTAATTCTTGATGAACCTACTGCAGTTCTCACCCCTCAAGAAATCGAAATATTCTTTAAGACTTTAAAACACATGAAGACTCAAGGAAAATCAATTATCTTAATTACTCATAAATTAAATGAAGTTAAAGCAGTCTCCGATAGAGTTTTAATTATGAGAAAAGGAAAATACATTAAGACTGTTGAAACTGCGAAAGCAAGTGAAAAAGAATTAACAGACTTAATGGTTGGAGCTAAAACATCATTACATATTGAAAGAAAGAGAATGGAGAACGTTGCTCCTAGATTATATGTAAAGAATATTTCTTATACTGATGAAGAAGGCAATAAAGCATTAGACAATATCACCTTCACTGCAAATGGTGGAGAAATACTTGGTATTGCTGGTATTGCTGGATCAGGACAAAAAGAATTATTACAAGTCTTATCTGGATTAGAGCAAGGTGATGAAGGTGAATTAATTTATCATCACCCAAAGAAAAATAAACCAGTTACCTTATTCCATAAGTCAGTAAAAGTAATTAAAGAGATGGCGAAGAAAGGAGCGTTCCATTATTTAGAAACAGGAAAACCTGTTGACTTCAAAGGAATGCCACATAAGAAAGTTGTACAGTTAATCGATGATGGTCACATTATCTTTAACGAAGATGAAATCATCAACGTTCGTGGTATGTCTCCTCGTCAATTGAAAGACTATGGTATTCGTTCTAGCTATGTCCCAGAAGATAGATTAGGTATGGGCTTAGTTGGAAGTATGGATATTGTTGATAACATGATGTTACGTAACTACCGTAAAGGTCAATTTGGTATGTTAAATCATGCTATCCCAACTAAATTATCAAAAGAAGTTGTTAAACAATTAAACGTTGTCACTCCTAACTTAAAGACACAAGTTTCTAAGTTATCTGGTGGTAACATCCAAAAATTATTAGTTGGTAGAGAAATCTCTTCTAGCCCATATGTTTTAACTGCTGCTTATCCTGTTAGAGGTCTAGATATTAATTCTTCATATACTATTTATGATTTATTAAACAAACAAAAAGAAAAAGGCTGCGCGATTATCTTCGTTGGTGAAGATATCGACGTCATGCTTGAATTATGTGATCGTATTATCGTTATGAATAATGGCAAGATCACTGGAGAACTTGATGGTAGAAAAGCTACAAAGCATCAAGTTGGACAATTAATGACTGCAGGAGGTGCAAGATAATGGAACAAGTTAAAAAAGCAAAACACAATCCTTTGTTTCATATAGTCAAGAAACAAGATATATCTTTAAGAAACAAATGGATTATTAAAGTTGCTGCTATTGGTGTAGCATTTTTAATCTGCGCATTTATTTCCATGGGTATGGGCGGAACATTTGGAGGATTCTTCTCTAAAATATTTAATGCCTGTTTCGTTAATTCTAGAACTGGCGGAGCATCTGCTACTAAAATTCTCGACTTATTAGAAAATACAGTAATTCTATTGTTAATTGCTTTAGCATTAGTCCCAGCATTTAAAATGAAATTCTGGAACATCGGTGCTGAAGGTCAAATCGTTGTTGGCATCTTAATGTGTGCTGTCATGCAAAAATATTTAGGCCCGGCAATGAATTTACAAAGTGCAGGTATGCGTTTCTTATTCTTCGTTGTTACATTTGCGATGTCAATGATCGCTGGTGCTTTATGGGGATTTATCCCAGCATTTTTCAAAGCCAAATTTAAAACAAACGAAACATTATTTACATTAATGATGAACTATATTGCGATTTTATTAACTAAAGTTGTAATTATGACTTGGGATCCAGTAAAAGGTGATATCCAAGCATTTGATGAATTAACATATTTACCAAAGATTGGTGGTTCTCAATTAGTACTTAACTTAATTATCGCTGTAGTTGTTGCGGCAATTATCTTTGTCTATTTAAGATACACCAAACACGGTTATGAAATTAATGTCGTTGGTGGATCACAAAGAACCGCCAAATACGTTGGTATTAATGTTAAGAAAGTAATTATGAGAACAATGATTGTTAGTGGTGCTGTTTGCGGATTAATTGGCTGCTTACTCTTAGCAGGCGAACATAACAACTTAACATCTACAATCGTTTCTGGTCGTGGATTTACTGGTGTTATGATTGCTTGGATTGCTGGATTAGGACCAATCGAAATTGGATTATATTCCTTAATCTGCGCATTCATTACTAAAGGTAGTAGATCAGTCAATTACAATACTGCATTCCCTAACATTATGTTATCAGTTTGCTTCTTTGTTTTAATTGCTTGCGAATTCTTTGTTAACTATCAAATTCGTTCTGAAAAGATTGAAAACTGGATGCACGCAAAATTCCCTAAATTATTTAAGAAAAAAGAAGAGGCGGAGGCAAATCAAGTCACACCTCAAGTAGCTAAAAAGGAGGGCAAATAATATGGCAGTATTTCAATTATTATTAAAGAACTCCATTTCTTTATTAACCGTATTCTTATTTGGTTCGACTGGTGAAATTGTTACAGAAAAATCTGGTCACTTAAATATGGGTATTCCAGGCATCATTGCTTTAGGTGGCTTAGGTGGTGTTATAGGTGAATGTTTATACATTAATAATATTCCGAACCCAGCTGCACCTAATGTCTTCTTATGTATCTTTATACCTATTATATTTACAATCTTATTTGGTGCGATTGCCGGATTATTATTCTCCTTCTTTACTGTTTCGTTAAGATGTAATCAAAATGTTGTTGGATTATGTTTAACAACATTTGGTGTTGCTATTACAACATTCTTCTTTACAAGCAGCAAATTCTTAAACTTCGATTATCTCTTCTATGCAGGCAATTATTTTAAGTCAATGATTTTCCCAGGTAAGGTTACTAGTGAATTAAACTTCTTTGTTGAAGTATTGTTCTCTCATGGATTCTTAACTTACTTTGCAATCTTAATTGCTATCTTAGTTGGATTCACTTTAAAGAAAACCAACTTAGGTTTAGCGATTAGATCAGTTGGTGAAAATCCAAGCTCTGCTGATTCTACCGGAATTAATGTAACTAAATATAGATACTTAACAACCATGGTTGGTGCCATGATTGCTTCTTTAGGTGGATTATATTTAATCATGGATCATGGTGGTGGTGTTGACCCAGCAAGTATGGATATGGAATCTTATGGTTGGTTAGCAGTAGCGTTAGTTATCTTCTCAATGTGGAAACCAAGTTTAGCAATTTTAGGAAGCTTTGTCTTCTCTATCTTAGCAACTCTCCCTAACGTTATGTCCTTCTCAGGCGCGAATAGACATTTAATGGAAATGTTACCTTACGTTATGACAATCATTGTATTAATTGTTACAAGCGTATTTAAATTTAAGAGTAATAAAGCTCCTGAGTCACTGGGATTAAGTTACTTCCGTGAAGATAGATAAATAATTAATTAAAGATAAGAGGGCAATGAAAATTTGCCCTTTTATTTTTCTTAGTATATTATTTATCTACTTCAATCTAGGTGACTGCTAGTCTAACTAGAGGAAAGTCCATGCTCGCACATTCTGCGATGAGTGTAGTGATTGTGCTAGTCTAAAAAATAAGGCTAGGTATATGGGAACATGTAACGGCGGAACCGCATCCCTAAAGGATAATAAGTTCCATAAAGTGCCACAGAGACGAGCCTATAAGAAATTATAGGAGTGAAACGTTGGTAAACCCCGCAAGCGAGAAACCTAAATTATATGGTAAGGGAAGTTAATTAAACAAACTGAAGTTTAATTAGCAAGTATAGCGATATACTTAGATAAATTGTCACCCTCGACAGAACATGGCTTATCGGATTGGAGTAATAAAGGAATCTACTGTTAAGTAGATTTTTTTATTGAAACTCCGTTATATCTTATTTGTGTTATTGTTTATTTACATAAATACACAATTAAAGTAAAAAGTATCATTTGATACTAATTAGTTGTATATTTTATATTTTAATTTATAATTAAGGAGATTATATGTTTGTTGATAAAGAATTAAAAATATTAAGAGAGTTACTGCACCAAACTCAAAAAGAATTAGCGGATAATCTAAGTATTCCTGTTTTAAGTGTTAAAAGATGGGAAAAGAAAAAAAACATAATAGAAAATAACAATATAGATAAAATATACAACTATGCATTTTCAAAGAACATACGTTTTAATGAAATATTTGAACGCTATTTTTTGGAAGAATGTAATAAGCAAAATAAAAAATTATTATTTCATGGTTGCAAGAATAAATTAATAATGCCATTAGATTTTAAACATTCTAAAAAAGAAAATGATTTTGGTGTTGGCTTCTATTTAGGAGAAACCTTTAAACAAGCTGCTATTTACATTGCTAATAGTAAATCTAATAAGGTTTATGCATACAGTTTAAATTTAGATACATTGCGTGTTTATAGGTTTCAAGTTAATACAGATTGGATGATTACAATATCTTATTATAGGGGATTACTAAACAAGTACGAAAAAACAAATTACTTAAAAAAACTAGTTAATAAATTAAAAGGAATAGATGTGATAATAGCACCGATTGCAGATAATAGAATGTTTGATATTATCGATGAATTTGTAAATGGTGAAATAACAGATCAACAATGCCAGCATTCTTTAGTTGCTACTAACCTAGGTATGCAGTATGTCATTAGAACTGAAAGAGGTTTGAATAAATTAAAATTACTAAAGGATCAATATTTGTCTACGAATGAAAAAAATAGTTTAGTGAATGAAAGATTAGATTTGAACATAGAATCTCAAGAAACTGTTAAGAATGCTAGAGTCAAATATAGAAATAAGGGACGTTATATAGACGAGATACTTGTATGAGAAAATTAGATAGCAATGAACGTAAATTATGCAAAACTATTGGTAAAATATTTGAACAATCAATAGAGTTATCTAAATTTAGTTCTGATATGTTTATCCGAAGATTTATTTTTAATGATGTTTCAAAAACATATTTCGACAAAACATATTTAGCTACAAGTAACACTATTAATGAACCTATTTATGAACTTAATAAACAATACAATAATTATGGTGTAAAAAATACATATAGCAGGAATCAAATGTATTGGATTGGCAATATTTATGGATGTATATCTTTTTTATATAATTTACCAAGCAAACATGTTTATAAATTGTTACCAGGTAAAGATATAATTAAATATTATAATATTTATCATACATTCGGATTGGAAGAGGCTGCTATTAGAATTATTGACAATATTAATTATAAAAATAACGACTATACAACAGAAGGCGTAAAAATATTAAAAAGATTAATAAACAAGCATGATAATAGTTATAATAATTGCATATGAATATTCCAACAAAAATTACTGTTAGTAGAATTATTGCAATAATTGCTATGCTATTAGGATTAGCAATTTTTGAAATTGTATGTTTAGCTAATCCAATATTTTGCTCTTCGATTCCTACATATATAGGTAAAACAGGAATTAATCCTGTATATCTAGTTGTTTGTATCATTTTTATATTAGCGGCAATTACAGATATGATAGATGGAAAATTAGCAAGAAAATGGAATCAAGTAACAGACTTAGGTAAGTTCTTAGACCCGGTTGCTGATAAATTATTAGTTAATTCAATGCTTATTTTCTTATGCATATACGATAGATGTTATGTAGGAGGAGACCAATACGTTATTCCTGTTTATTTAGTAATTGTTATGATTGCTAGAGATATTGTAGTTGATTGTTTAAGATTTGTGGCAGCAAAAAAGAATGTTGTTATTGCTGCGAATATATTTGGCAAAGCAAAGACTGTATGTCAAATGATCACTATTCCTTTAATCTTACTTAATGGTTGGCCTTTCACCTATTTTGATATTGGTTGGGGCAAGTATTTAAGAATCGTTTCATTCTTAGCATACTTAACAACTGTAGTTTCATTAGTTAGCGGAATAATATACGTAATTCAAAATCGTAAAGTATTTAAAGAAGATGGAAAAAAGAGAAAATAAATTAGTTAATACTTTAATTAAAAAAGGATACACGATTGGTAGTGTTGAATCTTTAACTGCGGGATTATTTATTTCTACTTTAGCCTCTATTCCAGGCGCATCTAAAACAGTTAAAGGAGGATTAGTAACTTATCAATCTTCTTTTAAAACTAGTTTATTAAAGATATCAAAAGGATATATAGATAAATATGGAGTAGTAAGTAAACAAGTTGCGGAAGCAATGGTAAAAGAAGGTTATAAGTTACTTAAAACTGATTATGTTATTTCGTTTACTGGTAACGCTGGTCCATCTAAAGAAAAAGGCAAGGCCGAAGTTGGTAGAGCACATATTGCTATATTATGTAAACCAAATAAAAATAAGATAATTAATTTCACTAAAGTCTATAAAGGCAATAGAAATTCGATAAGAAAAGCAGTAGTAGAGGATGCAATCTATTTGTTATTAAAGGAAATCGCGTAGTAAAAATAAGTGAGTTTCATTAATTAACAATTAGGAGGACATTATGTCAAAAGAAGAAAAAAATATAAGTCTAGAATCTGCTTTAAAGAATATCGAAAAGATATATGGTAAAGGCAGTGTCATGAAATTAGGAGAACGTCCTAATGTTGATGTTGACACTATTTCTAGCGGTTCATTATTACTTGATGAAACTTTAGGTGTTGGAGGATATCCAAAAGGAAGAATAATAGAAATATTCGGTCCTGAGAGTAGTGGCAAAACTACTTTAGCATTACATGCGATAGCGGAAGCTCAAAAGAAAGGTGGAAGAGCAGCATTCATTGATGCCGAACATTCTATTGATCCTATTTACGCTAAAAACTTAGGAGTCGATATTGATGAATTAATACTCTCTCAACCTGGATGTGGAGAAGAAGCTCTAGAAATTACTGAGATGCTTGCTCAATCTGGAGAGATAGCAATTATTGTAGTTGATTCAGTCGCAGCATTAGTCCCTCAAGCAGAACTTGATGGAGTTATGTCAGATAACCAAGTTGGATTACAAGCACGCTTAATGAGTAAAGCTATGCGTAAACTTGCGGGTATCTTAAACAAAACAGAAACAACTGTTATCTTTATTAATCAATTAAGAGAAAAAGTTGGAGTCATGTATGGTAATCCAGAGACTACTACTGGAGGACGTGCATTAAAATTCTATGCCACAGTTAGAATTGATATTAGAAGATTAGAAGCTATTAAGAATGGCAATGATATAGTCGGAAATACTGTCAAAGTAAAAGTAGTAAAGAATAAAGTCGCGCCACCATTTAAGACATGCACTATTGATATTATTTATGGTAAAGGCATATCTATGAAAGGTGAGATATTAGATTTAGCGATTGATCGTGGATTTATTAAAAAATCTGGTTCATGGTATGAACTTGATGGAGAGAAAATCGGTCAAGGTAGAGATACTGCAATTGGATATTTAGAATCGCATTTAGGTCTAGCGGACGACCTTCTCCAAAGAATTAAAAAACCTACTGATAAAAAAGAATAAGATGATAAGGGCTAATGCCCTTATTTCTTATTATAAGGATGACAAAATATTTTTTAATTGACAATGAAAGACAACAAAAGACAATGAAAGACAAAAAATTTTTAAAAAGACAAAATATCGATTACAATATTATTTGGGAAATAGAAAATATGAAAGACAACCCATTTAATATTACGTTTGGAAAAACACCATTAAAGTTAATCTATAGACAAAATACTATTGATCACGTCATCAATACATTTAATAATAAAAATCCAAATGTGGAATCATACATAATTACTGGTCCTAGAGGATGTGGTAAAACAGTTTTATTAGCTCAGATTATTAAAGAATTTGATTCAATGGATAATTGGATAAGCATCGATCTTAATCCTTGCATGGAAATGCTTGAACAAGCTGCTGTGCGCTTATATGATTCTGCTAAAATCAAAAATTTATTTATAAAAAAAGAATTTTCATTTTCCTTTAAAGGCGTTTCTTTCTCATTAATCGGAGATAAAAAAATCAAAGACATTTTTTCTTTATTAAAACAAATGCTTGAATATTTAAAAAGGAAGAACATCAAAGTCTTATTTACAGTAGATGATATTGCTAAAAACGATTATGTAAAAGCTTTTGTTCAAGCTTATCAAAGTTTAATTAGGCAAGGATATTCTTTGTATTTTATAGCGACAGGAATATACAACAATGTAAGTTCTTTATATAGTGATAAGTCACTTACATTTTTGTTAAGAGCTCCTAAAATATTAGTTGAGCCTTTAAGTATACGTGCAATTGCAACAACATATAAAGAGATTTTTAAAGTTGATTTAGAAACATCTATTAATTTTGCTATGTTCACATGTGGATATGCATACGCATTTCAAATATTAGGTAGTCTATTATTTAAAGAAAAGAAATATGAAATCACCGATAAAATTAAAGATGAGTTTGACATTATCATGGAAGATCGTTCATATTCTCAAATTTGGAAAGAGTTATCTAAAAAAGAAAGATTAGTAATTGAAACTTTAGCGAACAATAAAGAGATGTCACATTCTGAATTATTAAATAAATTAAAAATGAAAAACAATGAATTTCAAGTTTATAGAAAATCACTTCTATTTTCAGGTTTAATAATCTCTGATAAAAGAGGAAGTATTAAATTAGCATTACCAAGGTTTAAAGAATTCGTTTTATTTACTGCTTATATAGAAGGAGATAAATAAATTAAGGACCTTTAGGTCCTTTTTTAAAATAATTTGAATTCTTTATACTAGATTTGCTAAAATTGATAATCGTATGGAACAAACACCGGATATTTTTAGAAGAGGCAAGGTTGCCTATGAAGCATTAATAGAAGAGTTGTATAAACTCTATCTTAAGCTTCCATTAAAAGCGCGCAAAGATATTTTTAACGATAAATCAAAGAAGTTAAATGATTCAAAGGATGCGACAGGATTTAAGAACATGGTTAAAGATTTTAACTGCGTTTTACAATACTCATTACTTGATATAGGTACTAACGGAGAGAAAGTATCTTATTTAGAGATGCTTTATATTGCAGACTTTGGAGACTTAGATGGATGTATTAGATTAGATCATTATTTACAATCCACTATTAAAAAGAGTGATAAGAAATTTAAGAATACTTATCTTATGTTACCAGATGCTACTCCAGAAGAAGTCTTATATATTAAGACATGCATATATGAATATGTAGAACCAATTAGAAATAGATTAATGAAAGCATTCGCAATTGCATCTAAATTAGGAAAGATAAATATCCCAGAAGAATTATTAATGAAATTCGCTGAGATATATGAACCATTCTTAAGAGTAGATAATCGCTTTGACCATGAAGATCCTAGTATCGCAGTTAATGAATTTAAAGAAATATTCTTCAATCACATATCTGACTATAAAAGTAAGATTAAGAGTTATATAAAATAATTTAAATAATTTAGGGGGGGATGAAAATTATGAGAATTAGAAGTTTAGCGGTGTTATCAATAGCCGCAGTGAGTTTTCTTATTGGATGTAACAATGATGCCGATAACAAATTTATTGATCAAGCAAACAAAGCTATAGAGAGTGAAAAGAATAATATTACCACTCCATCTTCTGCTGTTACTTATGCTTATGAGAAAGGTGTAGATATTAATGGATATACCTTAAAGAAAACAAGTAACAATATTGCTTTTGATATTGATACAAAACAATTCACAATAATGAATGGTGATAATGTTACTTACGCCCCAAAAGGATATAAGAAAAATAGTAATACTTATCACATATTTAAATTTAGTGATGTCTATGATAGTAGATCAACCTACTCTCAATACTTAACAAGAAATTTTGCTGGTTCTGATTTATTAGTAGTCACTACTGGATTAGATATGGGTGAGAATAATAATGTAAAAAATATTACTTATTTTAATTCTACTGATACCGAAAAAGATATTTTGTTAAATGTTAGTTGTGACTATTTAAATATTTCAACTACTAAAGATAATATTTATCACTACGGAAGTTCAAATAACGTATTTATTCCTTCAACATTAAGTGGTAGTTATCATGAATATGGATCTTGTTGTTATATTCAAGCTGCAGGAGGGAATGTTTATTTAGAATCTGGATCATATTCAGATTTATTTGAAATTCCAAATGGATCTTCTGTAAACATTAAACAATCAGAAGGCAGTAATATATTAATGAGAGTGAATGCGGATAGTGTACGCGCGCAAAGTACAGCGAAGATAAAAGAGATTAATGATCCTACTTTAACTGCAAATACTATACAAAGCTATTTAGATAATACTGAATATAATTTCTATCGTTTAACTACTGAGGCTAGAGATATTGTTCTTAAAGAAGAAAAATCTGGCGAAACAGTTACTAAAGAAGGTTATATCCAATTTAAAAGAGATTTATTTTTTGATTTAAATGGAAGAAGCATAACATTTGATTGCGGACAATCGAAAGGAGTCCAATATGATGGCGATTCAACACCTTATTATCCTGGAATACTTGTTAAAGGCGATTCATCTATAAACGCATTTTTGGTTGACACTCAAAGCTCCTTATATCCTAGATCAGGTATTAATTTATTAGATTGCAGCATCATAGTAGAAGGCAGCACCGATGCAAATAAACCTGTTAATTTTTATATGAATTCAGGTAAGATACATGATGTCAAATGTACATCAAATTTAACTGGTAGCTATAGAAATAGACCAGCTGTATTAGTGATGGGGAATGTAAGCAATACGGATAGAGAAAGCGAAAGGCATTCTGCATTTTATATGTACGGCGGATATATAAAAACTGAGTGGGGAAGTAAGGCCGATACAGTAATAAAAACTGGTGATACTTGGCGTAAACATATTGCCTGCAAATGCATCCAGCCAAGAGGCAATGGAGCAATTGTTAACATGATATATGGAGATTTAGATTCATTCCATTATTGCATTAGCTGTCAAGGCACGGCTGCTCCTAACGTTGATAGATACGGTAAGACTGTAATTAATATTACTGGTGGTTATTTAACAGGTGGAAAAGAGCCGGCTTATGATGATGGCACTCATGAATCAACTGGATATAATTACACTCCATTATTTTTCCCTCAAGCAGGAGAAGTAAATATAACCGGAGCAACTATTACAGGGCCTTCTTGTATTAATGCTAAAGCTGGAACAATAAATATTTATGGTGGTGTATTTAATGCTATTGGTGATAATCCATCTGCTACAGCTGGAGATTCTGGAAGTGCTGCTGATGGTTCAGTAATATTTATGGAATCTAACAGATATTATCAAGGCGCTATTGATGTACCTTTAAATATTAATATTAAGTATGCAACTATGACTAGTAAAAATGCTTACATTATTAAAAATTCTGGATATGTTAAAGAAAGTAAATTTATATTGAGCAAAGCATCTGTTACAGTTGAAGATGGAGTATTTAACTACAAGAAAGACAAATATGCATCAGATTTAACAGAATCGTATAAAGATTATTTTGAATGTTCTATTAACGGCGGAACATGGAATCAAATAGCATAAGGAGGATAGTTATGAAAAGACATTTATTTATAATAAGTTTAATGGCTCTTCCTTTTATGGCAGGGTGCAATAATAACTCAAATATATTAAACGAAGCTAATAAGTTATTAACAGAGAAAGCTGATAGTGTTCATACTTGTTATGATGCTGTTAATTTAGTCGGAGATAAACTCGCTAAATTAAAATTAGATGATAAGAAAGAATATGCTTACGACTCAGTTAATAAAAAGTTTGTCATTATGGAAGGAGATAAGATAGTCACTAAATCTAATGGTTATACTCCAAGCAGTGATACATTAGATTACTTTAAATTTGTAACTACGTATAATCCTAATTCAAAGTATTCTCAGTATTTATTAAAAGAAGCTCCTGCAATGGATGCGTTATTAATTACTACTGGATTTGATGCTGGTACACATATGGATATTCGTAATATTGCATATGCGAATGAATCTAGAGATAACAGAAATGTTTTAGTTAGGGCGTATTGCGATTACTTCTCTGTATTAGCACCTACTCAAACTATTACTCACTATGAAGACGCCACTAACGTTATTGTTACTGAATGCGCTAAATATAATGAGCATGGTGAATCAGCGTATATGAAAGCTGTTAAAGGTGAGGTATATGTTTCTAATGATGAAGTATGTGCATTAGATATGTTTGAGAATGCTGAAAAAAATAGTGGGGATGTTAAATTAACATATGAAGCAGATTCTAAAGTTTATGGATTAATAAATTATGAACCTGTTGAGAAGCATGCTACTGCTTATAAATTAAATAAGAAATCTATTACAAATGGTACTGATTTAAGAGAATGTATGGCTGCTAGCACTCATCTAGAGTCTTTCTTGAGATTAGAATCCGATATTATATATGAAGGAACTTTAGATAGCCCTCTTAGTGCTTTGACTGTTGGTCGTCCTTTATGCATTGATTTAAATGGTTTTAAATTATCATTTACTAACTTTGATAAAGGGAGCAGTAATTATTCTGAAGCTATAAGAATTCAATCTGATGTTGTTGATGATAAAGTTGTAGATAAAAGTTTATATATCATAGATTCTCAAGGTGTTTTAGATGAACATTCTGGCATTTCATTAAATAACTGTTCAATTATCGTTGCAGGTGCGAACAAATTAACTTCAAAAGGAGAAATACCAGTTAGCAATTTAGTGCTAAACAGTGGGAAAATTACTCAAACAGTCACTAACTCAGAAAAGTTATCTGATAGACCTGTCGCAGCAGCTGTTACAGTTTTAGGTCAAATCGGTGCTACTGTGAAAAAAGATGCTAACTTCATAATGTATGGAGGAAAGATATCCTGTGTTAATGAAACTTCAAATAAAACAGCATATGGGTGCGTAGGCGCAGTCGGTAATGGTTCTCACATTAATGTTGAATTCGGCGTTCTTGAATCTAATGATTTCTGCTTATATGGAAAAGAAAATTTAAATGGAGCTACGGTGAATCTTTATGGAGGAACATTAACCTCTTCTAATAATACTTGTTTATATTTCCCATCTGAAACTACTGTTGATATCCAAGGCGGTAAGATTAATGGTCTTTCTTGTATCACCGCTACATCAGGAACATTAAGTATAAAGAACTCTACTAAATTAACTGCTACGGGATCAGGTGAACAATATTCGGGTAGACTTTATGATGGTTCAGTTATTTATGTAGCTAAAGATAAATATGATGATGCTGAATTAAATATTACTGTTGAAGATTCAACATTAACTTCTAATCTTGAATATATCGTTAATGTTGAACAAGCTAAGAACTCTAAAATGACTAATCTCAACTTCAATAGTGGAACTTATAACTATATGATGGGAGAAGGATTATTATTTGCTAATTCAGATTTAGTAAAAGTTAATAATAAACAAGGCACTTGGACTAATACATCTTATAAATAATAATTAAATTAATGAAAAGGAGACTCTAAAGAGTCTCTTTTTTATTTACTATTTATATATTATTTTGCTTTATAATAAATATGTACGTCGTTAACGTATAAATTATTCTAATAATCAAAAATTGATATATAAATATAATTTATTTTAGTAAATAACTGTACATATATTTAGGGGGAAACTATAAATGAATAGTTTAGCTACTGCCTTCTTAGTACTCGCTATTGTAGCCTTTTTAGGTTGTATTGGTTTAATAGTCTATATAATCAGACAAAATAAAAAAGGTGAATCTGCGAATAAGAAAGCAACAAAAATTATTGCTGAAGCTGAAGATAGAAGTGGAAAGATAATCCACACTGCTCAAGTAGAGGCAAAACAAACTGCTTATGAAATGAAACAAGAAGCAGAAAAAGAGATTAAGGAAAGAAAGTCTGAGTTAGCAGCTCAAGAGAATAAACTTAATCAAAGAGAAAATAGCATTGAAAGAAGAGATGCTAACTTAAGTGAGAAAGAAAAGATTGTTGATTCTAAATCTAACAAACTTGATAACGAACTTAAGAACTTAGAGAATAAGCAAAAGGAACTTCAAACAAAGATTGACTCAATCATTGTTGAACTTGAGAAAGTTGCTAAGATGTCTCAAGAAGATGCTAAGAAAGAAGTTTTAGATCGCGTCAAAGAAAAGATGGATCATGAAATCACTGCTTATATGAAAAAGAGAACAGAACAAGCAGAAGAAGAATGCGCTGATAAAGCTCGTAATTTAATTGCTCTTGCTACTGCTAAGTATGCGCAAGATGAAATTACCATGCATTCAGTTACCACTGTTCAATTACCAAGCGATGAAATGAAAGGAAGAATAATTGGTAGAGAAGGACGTAACATCCGTACTATTGAACAATTATTAGGAGTTGATTTAATTATTGATGATACTCCAGAAACAATTACTGTCTCATCCTTTAATCCTATTAGAAGAGAAATCGCTAAAAGAACTCTTGAATACTTAATGAAGGATGGAAGAATCCAACCTTCTAGAATTGAAGAGTTTGCTAAGAAAGCTGCGGAAGAAATGAATGAACAAATTCATAAAGCTGGTCAAGAAGCAGCGTTTAAATTAGGATTACCACATATCTCTAATGAATTACTAGATTATGTTGGAAGACTTAAATTTAGAACATCTTATGGTCAAAATGCATATGACCATTCTATGGACGTTGCTTATTTAGCAGGCATTATGGCTGCTGAATTAGGATTAGATCAAATCGCTGCTAAACGTGCAGGTTTATTACATGATATAGGTAAAGCAATTGACTATGAAGTTGATGGCACTCACGTTCAATTAGGTGGAAGACTTGCAAAGAAATTTGGTGAACCAGATGTTGTTGTTAATGCAATTGAATCTCACCATGGTGATACAGAATCTAAATATGTTATTGCTACTCTAGTTGCTGCAGCAGATACATTATCTGCCGCTCGTCCAGGTGCAAGAAGTGAAACTCTTGAAACCTATGTTCAAAGAATCGAACAACTTGAAAAGATTTGTACTTCCTATCCAGGAGTTAATAAAGCATTCGCTATGCAATCTGGTAGAGAAGTTCGTGTCATGGTTGTCCCAGAAGAGATTAACGATGATGCAGCATTTAAGATGGCGCATGATATTAAAGAAAGAATTGAAAATGAAGTTACCTATCCAGGTGAAATCAAGATCAATGTTATTAGAGAATATCGCGCATCTGAAACTGCAAAATAATTAAATTATTCAATTAGAAAAATAGCCGGCACCGGCTATTTTTTTTATCAAAGAAACTTCACAACCTCAAAATGAAGCTATTATTATTTTAAGGAGGAATAATTATGTATTTACATTGTACTTACATAATGTATAATTAAGTTAAGGAGAAAATAATATATGTCTGTTGCTACAAACAAAATTGATAAAATAAATATCCGCATTAATTCGAAAGATAAAAAATCTTTGGAAAAGGCAGCTGAGTTGAATCATCTTTCTTTATCAGCATATATTATTTCGACATGTTTAAAACAAGCTGAGTTAGATTCAATTAGAAATGATGTTCTTCATCTTAATAGCGAACAAATGGAATTCGTTGTCAACATGTTAAAAAAACCACCTAAACCTAATAAAGAATTAAAAAAACTATTTAAATGAAAATAATTTCTATTCACGATTGTGATAAGAATAAAATCGATAATTTTAATTGTGGAAATGAAGGATTAAATAAATATTTTAAAAAGTATGCTTATTTAAATGATAGTAGCAATATAGGCAAAACTTTTGTTCTAATTGATAACGATATAATTATTGCGTTTTATACTTTAAGTTCCGCTTCAATTGAATACAATGATTTATCTTCAGATTATAAAAAGAAATTACCTAAGTATCCAATACCTTGCTTAAGGCTTGCAAGATTTGCGGTAGATGTTAGATATCAAAATCATCATTATGGGCATTATCTTATTAAAGATGTGTTTTTAAAAGTTTTATTAATTTCAAAAAATACTGGAGTATTATTTTTACTCGTTGATTCAAAACCTGAATCAAAGTCATTTTATTTAAAATTTGGATTTGAAAGTTTGCCTAAAAGAGAATTAACTTTGCTATTAGGAATTGAAACTATTAGAAAAGCACTTTCTTAATTTGAGTTTATAGTAAAATAATTATCGTTATGGCGAATACAATTATTCATTCTTGTCCATCACTTAAACTCGCAAGAGAAAGAAAAGAAACTATAACTAGTTATGAGAAGATTAAAATATCTTCTTATTTAAAATCGCATTTAAAAAATAAGAAATATTATATATACACACATGGATGCCAAGCGAACTATCGAGATTCAGAAATATATAAAGGTATCTTAAATGAAATAGGTTATAAACCAACGTTAGATATTAAGAAAGCAGATTTAGTATTAATTAATACATGTGCAGTTAGAGAGAATGCTGAGAATAAAGTTCTTGGAGAAATAGGTAATCTAAAAGTACTTAAAGCTAAAAAAGATATGGTTATTATTATCGCTGGTTGTATGGCGATGGAAGAAACTTTAGTAGATCTACTTATTAAAACATTCTTACATGTCGATATTATATTAGGTACACATGATGTTGCTAAATTACCTTCTGTATTAGAGGAACATCTAAAAACAAAGAAAAGAATAATATGTGTTAATTCTGGTTCAGGATATATTCATGAAAACCTACCAAGTATAAGAGATTATAAATTTAAAGCATTTGTAAATATTGCTTATGGATGTGATAAGTTCTGTACTTATTGTATAGTTCCTTACACTAGAGGTAGAGAAAGAAGCAGAGACCCTAAAGATATTATTAATGAATGTAAAGAATTAACTAAGAAAGGATATAAAGAAATTACATTACTAGGGCAAAATGTTGATAGCTATGGTAAAGATTTAAAAAAGAAATATTCATTCGCGAAGTTACTAGAAGAAGTCGCTAAATTAAAAATGCCTAGATTAACATTCTTAACTTCTCATCCTTATGATTTCTCTTTAGACATCATTGATGTAATGAAGAAATATAAAAACATCGAACCATATTTACATTTGCCTATTCAAAGTGGAGATGATGCAACACTTAAATTAATGGGAAGAAAATATGATTCAAAGAAATATTTATCTTTAGTAAATGAAATAAAAAAGAAGATGCCTAATATATTCTTATCTACTGATATTATTGTTGGATTCCCTAATGAATCTAAGACTGCATTTAATAACACATTAAAAGCAGTTAAGAAATGTCAATATGATGGAGCATTTACTTTTATCTACTCTAAAAGAAGTGGGACTCCTGCCGCAAAGATGATAGATAAAATATCAGATAAAGAAAAAGGAATGAGATTTAAAGAACTTACTACTTTATTAAATAAGATAATAGAAAAGAATAATAAGAAATATTTAAATAATACTTATGAAGTCTTAGTAGACTCTGTCTCTAAGAATAATCCTAACGCTTTAACTGGTAGATTAATGAATAACAAAATGATTAACTTTGAAGGTGATTCTAATCTAGTTGGAAAGTTAGTTAAAGTAAAAGTTACATCAACACATATACATTATTTAATTGGGAAATTAATTAAATAAAAAAAGGGCTTATGGCCCTTTTCTTTTTAGTAATTAGTCTGTTAAATACAGAACGCAAATGAAACATTCATTGTGATAGGAGTAGAGGTTAATTGAGCCCACGAAATTTGTCCGCTAGAGGAATTGACAAAATATATTCTCTTTATTGTTTCTTCTTGAGCAGAGTAAGGAGTTCTTAACCAATAACTTCTGCTTACTTGTTTGAGTTGTCTTGATGTTTTAAGCCTTTTTTCAGAAGCAGTAAATGTTTCGTTCTTATAATATGCATATGAGTTGCCTTCTACTTCATATGGCTTGTGTTTGCTATCTAAATCACCAGCAACTTCAGAAAGCGATAACGGGAATAAAGTTTCAGAAGTGGTGTATGTATTATATGAACCTGTATGTCCATATAAAGAAGTTTTAGTTACTGGTTTTATTAAATGTTTAAAATCTGAGAATTCATCAGAATCAAAAATAGTATTTAATCTCTCTTTTAATGCACTATCTTTATAAGTCCCAGTTCCACTAGCTGATCCAAATTCTACAATCTGTTTATCATCGAGATATGTTGTTTCAAATGTAATACCAGCATATTTTCTTGTTCCGCTTTGTTCTACTAATAAATCATGATCAAAATCAATAATTCTATATTCTATATGAGTTGGGTCTTTAGGATTATGTTTAACATCTCCGATATTCCATAATTCAGGGGCTAATCCATTAAGTGAAATATTATTAATTTCTTGCCATGAATATGTATCCAAATCACTAAATGCAATAGTAACACCCGCTCCACCTTTGGAACTGCCTAATGATTTAGTTCCGCCCTCAACTTCTGTATAAAAATAAGTATAATCTTCCCTTGCCTTTACATTGTAATTATTAGCGTTAAATAATTTTGCAGTATTAATATCTCCGGCAAAGAAAATAATTTGATCTTTGCTCCATCCTTCGCATATATTATTACCTAAATTGTTGATATCAAATCCATATCCTTTATCACCAGTTGAAATAATTAATGGTTTTGTTTCGAATGTGTTATTAGTAAAATCATACTTGCCGATTTTGGTGCATCCTTCAAAAGCATTATCACCAACAATTCTAAGTAATTTAAGAGAATATTCTTCAAGTTGTAAAACCGAACATCCACTAAAAGCTTTTGCTCCAATAGAATAAATGCTACTATCAACAAATTTTTCTATACTTGTGCATCCTTCAAATGCACTATCACCAATTATTGAAGCATTAATTCTAATCGGTTCACTTGCTACTCCTTGAGGAACTAATTTTAGATTAGGACAATTCTTAAATGCTCTATTACCAATTCGTGAAACGTTTTCACCCATTTGAGAAACATATTTTAAATTGTTATCTCCTATGAAAGCATCATCAGCTATTTCAATAACTTTCTTTCCGTTATATTCTTTATTTACTTGTAAATCTTCAACATATTCAGAATAACCAGGATTAAGTCCAACTAGTCTTGCGGTGTTTGTTCCTTCAATTTCTTCGTAAATAAGAGCATCTGTTTTTGCTTCTAAATAAATAGAGACATATGAAGTAACATTTTTAATTTTAATTTTTGATGTTTGATCTCCGTAATCATAATCAAAGTTAGAAGTTTCTTGACCACCCATATAAACTTTCACCCCTTCTCTAGAAGGCAAATGATTGCGTATGTCATTAGCTTTAATTTCAATTTCTTCAGTATCTTTATTAGCTTCGACAATTCTATACCCAGTTCTATCTTCACCGATTTTTGCATTAACAAGTTCAAAATATAGAACATGTTTAGTATTTGGCAATATACTAAATTGAAAATCGCATGACGGAGCTTGATTAATAACTAGTGTAGCAGTTGAAGATAGATTCTCGCTTTCAATAGCGCCTTGTACATAAGTATAGTTACCAGTATCTGGAGTCATCTCTACTCCGTTATAGTAGATATGAGGATTTTCTGGAAAAATTGCGCCTGTAGTTGATGTTAATTCATATCTAATGTTTTTATCTTTAAAATGATAGAAGTCTTTACTAGCTTTTACTGTATACGTATATTCTCCTGCAGAAACAAATTGAGCTTTATATGTTTCTTGTGAACAAACAAAAGAAACATTAATATTACAATCTGGTGCAGACGAAATAACAAAAGTATCATCATCAAATTTATAATCAGTTCCTCTAGTTTTAGTCTCTCCGTTAAATTTACAATCAACAGTATCAGTTACTTTATAACCTTCATCCGCTTTAACTTGAAACTTAATTTCTTTTCCTTTTTCAAAAGTGAACTCTTTCCCTTTTTCTGGAATAGTAAAATAATCACCAGAAACAGTTAATGTATGTTTAGTATTTTTGTTGCATGATGTTAAACCGTTAGTAGCAAGGACAATACCCGCTAAAGAAGCAACACCTATTAATATTTTCTTTTTTGCGACGTACATAATTAGACTTCTCCTTATATATTAGTAATATTAAATCTTATTATAACTATAATCAAAGTGCTACTTTATTATTTAATATTTTGAATATATTATAATAACAATGATAATTGTTATAACCGGTCCGACATGTACATCAAAAAGTAAAATCGCGATTGAAGTCGCGAAATATTTTAATGCGGAAATTATAAACGCTGATGCATTTCAAATATATAAAGAATTAGATATTGGAACGGCTAAACCAAATAAAGAAGATTTAAAGAAAGTTAAACATCATTTATATGATATTAAAAAACCTACTGATAATTATTCAATCGCGGAATATCAAAAAGATTGTCGTAAGGTTATTAAAGAATTAATAAAACAAAAAAAGAATATCGTCTTAGTCGGAGGATCAGGATTATATATCCGTTCAGCGTTATATGATTATGATTTCTCTAAACCTATTAAAGAAGTTAATTTATCTAAATATGAAAAATTATCTAATGAAGATTTACATAAAGAATTAACTAAAATAGATCCTAAAGAAGCTAAAAGAATACATCCTAATAATCGTAAAAGAGTCTTAAGAGCGATATCTATTTATTTATCCACTAATAAAACTAAAACAGAAATAGAAGCGAAACAAAAACATAAAATAATCTTTAAAGATGTTCATATATACGCGATAGATATGAATAGAGAAATATTAATTAATCGCATTAATAATCGCGTTGATAAAATGATTGATAATGGATTAATTAATGAATGTAAATCTTTAATAAAAAAATATGGAAAAGATTTACAATCATTAAACGCGATTGGGTATCGAGAGATAATACAAAACCCAAAATTATCAAATAAAGAAATAAGTGAATTAATTAAAATAGACACTCGCCAATACGCGAAAAGACAAATGACTTTTATTCGTTATCAATATGGAAATAATTTTAAATGGATAACATCAAGTAAAGATATTATTAATGATTTAACTAAGGATGATATATCTACTAGAACTAAAGCGTTAGTAGGAGAATCTAATTTAAAAAAGATTAATAAATTATCTGTTGCGATATTTGGAATTGGTGGAGTAGGTGGTACCGCTGCTGAAGCTTTAGCAAGAACTGGTATTAATAAATTATATTTATATGATGCTGATAAAGTGAATGCCTCTAATTTAAATAGACAAATATTATTCACTAGTAAAGATATTGGAAAAACAAAAGTTAAAGTCGCGAAAGAATTAATAAATAAAATTAATCCAGATATTAAAGTAGAAATAAAAGATATATTTATTGATGAGAACAATTTAAAAGATATTAACTTTAATAAATTTGATTTTGTTATTGATGCAATAGATTCAACTAAATCTAAAATTGCCTTAATTAAATATTGTTTAAAACACAAAATTAAATTTATTTCATCACTAGGAATGGGTAATCGTTTTAACTTAACTAAATTAGAAGTTACGACTTTAGATAAGACTCATGATGATCCATTAGCGAAAAAACTACGCGAACTATTAAAGAAAGATAAAATAGATATTAGGAAAATTAAAGTCGCAACTTCTAATGAAGTTCCTATAAAAAATGGTAATGTTATTACATCAATGATATTTGTACCATCAACTGCGGGATTATTATTAGCAAGTTATATAATTAATGAAACTATAAAGGAGAAGAAATAATTATGGCACTTAAAAGAATTAATGAAATTGCAAAGATTGCAGGAATTTCAGAAAAGTATGTAGAACCTTATGGATTTTATAAAGCGAAGATTACAAAAGAATATTATGAATCTATAAAGACTAATTCAACTGGTAAGTTAGTATTAGTAACAGCGATTACTCCTACTAAAGCAGGAGAAGGTAAAACAACTACATCAATTGCCTTAACTGAAGGATTAGGAAAGATTAATCAAAAGGCAATGCTTTGTTTAAGAGAACCTTCTTTAGGACCAGTATTTGGAATTAAAGGTGGTGCGACTGGCGGAGGCTTAGCAAGCATTGCACCTATTGATGAAATTAACTTACACTTCACAGGTGATATGCACGCATTAACTTCTTCGATAAATTTAATATCCGCGATTATTGATAATCATATTTATCAAGGTAATGAATTAAACATTAATCCAGAGAAGATAGTCTGGAAACGTGCTTTAGATATGAATGATAGAACTCTTAGAGAAATTACTATTGCTCAAGGTGCGAAGACTAACGGAGTTACTCGTAAAGATGGATTTGTTATTACTGTTGCATCTGAGTTAATGGCTATCTTATGTTTAGCTAAAGATGAAGAAGATTTCTTAAATAGAATTAATAGAATTTTAGTCGCATATGATAATAACGATAAACCAGTATATTTAAAAGATTTAAAGATATCGCATGCCATTATGAGATTAATGAAAGATGCTTTAAAACCTAACTTAGTTCAAACATTAGAGAATAATCCTGTTTTAGTACATGGTGGACCATTCGCGAATATCGCGCATGGATGTAACTCTATTATTGCGTTAAAGACAGCAGTGAAAATGGCACCTATTACAGTTACTGAGGCTGGATTCGGTGCAGACTTAGGAGCAGAGAAATTCTTAGATATATGCGCTAGAGAAGCGGAACTTAAAGTTGATGCTGTTGTTATGGTCGCCACTATTAGAGCACTTAAGATGCATGGTGGATTAGCGTTAGAGAATATTACTAATGAAGATGTTAAAGCTTTATCTATTGGAGTAGAAAACTTAAAGACTCATTTAGAGAATATGAAGAAGTATGGAGTACCTATTGTCGTAGCAATTAATCACTTCGCGAATGATCATCAATCTGAAGTAGATTATTTAACTAAGTGGTGTAAAGACAATGACTATGAAGTTAGCTTCTTAGATGGATTTATTAAAGGTGGAGAAGGCTCTATTGATTTAGCGAAGAAAGTTGTTAATGTCTTAAATACTAAGACTAGTAACTATCATCCTATCTATGATTTAAATTCTTCAATTAAAGAAAAAATAGAAACTATATGTAAAGAAATATATCGAGCAGGCAAAGTTGAATATACTCCATTAGCATTAGAGCAAATTGCTAAATATGAAAAACTAGGATATTCAAATGCTTATATATGTATGGCCAAGACTCCTCAATCAATTACTGATGATCCAAACATATTAAATGCTCCAAAAGGATTTACTATTACTGTTAGAGAAGTAAATGTTTCTAGTGGAGCAAACTTCATTGTCTGCTTAACTGGAAAGATATTAACTATGCCAGGACTACCTAAAGTTCCTAGTGCAGTTAAAATGGAAGACATGCCTTATTAATGAACTATAAATTAAACGATAAAGTATTATTAAAAAAACCACATCCATGTGTTAATCGTACAAAAGAATTTCAAATAATTCGTATGGGTGCGGATATTCGTATTAAATGTTTAGGATGTGGTAAAACAATACTTTTATCACGTGAAGAATTTGAAAAGAGATTAGATAAAGTTATAAGTTAACCATTTTTAGAATAGGTTAACATTTTTATTTTTACATAAAAAAGATATTTATTAATAAATATAAAAATATATAGCGTAGTTTTTGTCTTGAAATTATTAATTAAGTAATAAGGAGTTGTTATGACGATAACGCTTCTAAAAGCTGTGCTTCCACGAAAGCGAGGTTGTGGTATGCGTTAGGAAAAGGAGGACGGTAATGTTTGCCGAAGTACTAATCATACTTTTGGTGATAGTTATTCTGATCCTAGTGGTTAGGTAATAAAAAGGGCTGCCTATGCAGTCCTTCATCAAAAAGATGTTTATAGTATATCACAGTTTAGTGAGTAGTGGATAGAAAAGCTTTGGGCGAAGCATAGGCTCGCTCTTCAAAATTTATAAAGTAGCAATTCTCTCTAATATAGGCGAAAAGGCATATTGCCATAGTAAGAAATAAGTTAATAAAGTAACTATATCAACTATTGTTGTAGTGATAGGGCCACAAAGAACCGCTGGATCTTGTTTAATTAATTTTGCCCCAAATGGTAGTAAGCAACCAACCATTCTTGAAACAATCATTGTTACAAATAAAGTAGATGCAACTAATAGAGATATTAAAGTTTTACCAGTCCATGTCCAATCGTGATATGTTCCAACTTTTTCAAATTTAACAATGCCAACTGCAATCTCAAACATAATCCAACCAAAGGCAAATATTGCAACAATACCTGCGATACAAACTGCCACTCTAAACTCTTTCCAAATTACTTTCTTAATATCTTTTTTATCAAACTCACCTAAGGCTAATGATCTAACAATAATAGTAGTAGTTTGTCCACCAGAATTACCACCAGCATCCATAAGTAATGGAGTGAAGACACTAAGTACTGCTACTTGAGCAATAACAACCTGGAAACTAGATAAAATCATCGTAGAGAATAATTGAAGAATCATTAAAATAATAATCCAAGGTACACACTTAATTACTAATTTACTAATTTTAGTTTCTAAGTATGGAGTTTCCATATCCGCAACTTTATTTAAACGCGCAATATCTTCACTAGACTCCTTTTCCATAACGTCCATGATATCGTCAACAGTGATAACACCAACTAACTTATGTTCGTTATTAACAACCGCTAAAGCATTTAAGTCATATTTCTTAAATATTCTTGCAACCTCTTCTTGGTCAGTACCAACTTTGGTATAAATAAATTCTTTATTCTTGATTTGATTTAATGTTTGCTTTGGATCAGCAAAGATTAAATCATCAAGGTCAACAGTGCCAGTTAAATTTCTCTTTTCATCTCTAAGGAAGACGGTATAAATAGTTTCAGCTTGTTTGCCTTTCTCTCTTATTTGCTTCATGGCATCTTCAACAGTAGTCTCACCATTAAGTTCAAAGTACTCAGTAGTCATGATGCTACTGGCGGTATCTTCTTTAAAGTTTAATAATTTATTAACAGACTCTCTTTTTTCTTTAGGGATAAACTTAAGCGCTCTATTAACTAAGTTTGCAGGCATATCTTCAAGTACGTCAACAATATCATCGGTATAAGATTTATTAATAAGTTCGACTAATTGATCATCAGAGAAGACTCTAAGTAACTTCTCTTGAGTCTCATCATTTAACTCAGTAAAGAAATCTGCAGTTAATTCAGATTTCACTACTTTAAAGATAAAAGTTAATGTTGATGGATCTTTAACATTATCTGCGAATTCCGCTAAGTCAACGGTCGGAACAGTATTAAAAAGATCACGCATCTTATTAACATCGCGTGTGGTTAAAGCTGTGTTAAATTCAGCCTCTTTTAGTTCAAACCATTCTGACATACCTAGTTATTTTACTTACTTTTTATCTATTTAGGCAACTAAAAAGTTTACTTTTTATATCTTTGATTATATTTGCTATTTATGATATATTAACTTCTAGTCGTATGAATATAAATAAAGTCTCTCCATTAGGAGGCATAGATATTTCTGTTCAAGCTATAGCTAGCGTTGCTGGTAGTGCCGCTATTGAATGCTATGGCGTTGTTGGACTTGGATCTAAGAATACGATATCTTTTAAAGTTGATGAATTACTAGGAAAGAAAAACTTCCAAGAAGGCATTAACTGCGAAAAAAATAAAAAAGGTGAATATATTATTAACTTATACATTGTTGTCTCCGCTGATACTAAGATAACTGAAGTTGTCAGTGAAGTTCAAAAGAAAGTTAAATACGTCTTAGAAAAAACATTCTCTATCGTATTTAACAAAGTTAATATCTACGTTCAAGGTGTAAAAGAAATTAATTAATTATTATGAAATCAATATCCGGTCAATTGTTAAAGAACATGTTTATTAGCGCATCTAATAATCTTTTTAACCATTACCCAGAAATAGATGCTCTTAACGTTTTCCCAGTCCCTGATGGTGATACTGGTATGAACATGAATTTAACCATGTCATCTGGAGCAAAAGAAATATATAACAAAGGTGAAGAAGATGTAGGAATAATCGCTAAAGCATTCTCTAGAGGATTATTAATGGGAGCACGTGGTAACTCAGGAGTTATCACCTCACAAATCTTTAGAGGATTCGCTAAAGCTTTAGAAGGAAAACATGAGATATATCCATATGATTTATCTATTGCTTTCTTAGAAGGTAAAGAAGCATCTTATAAAGCTGTCATGCGTCCTGTTGAAGGAACAATATTAACTGTAATTAGAGAGGCTAGTGAAACTCTTCATCGACTAGGTAATGATGATATGTCGATTGAAGATTGTTTTAAAATCCTAGTCGATGAAGCAAGAGCAAGTTTAAGTAGAACTCCAGAATTATTACCAGTTTTAAAAGAAGTTGGAGTTGTCGACTCTGGTGGCGCGGGTTTAGTCACTATCTTAGAAGGAATGGATAAAGCCTTGAGAGGAGAGTTTGTCTCTAAATCTAGTGAAGGTCAACAAGTTGTCGCGGAAAAAGAAAGTAAGAAACAAATATCATATCGTTTATCTGTTAATTTCTACGCCATTACTGATGGAAGTAAGAAACAATTTATTGAAAAACATTTTAAAGATTTTGCCTTACATCATGGACGTGATTTAAGTTACACTCCATTAAAAGATGACAAGATGAATATTAAAATGGAATTACCACATCCAGGTGTAATTCTTTCTTACTTACAACAGTTTGGTGAATTTACTGATATTCAAATATTACCTACGAACTTAGAAGAAAGAAAAAAGATAAACGCTAACTCACCTAAAAAAGAAAATGCCATTATCGCTGTTAGCTGTGGAGAAGGTTTAGATCAATTATTTAAAGAAGTTGGAGCTGATGTTATTGTTAGTGGTGGACAAACAATGAATCCATCTATTCAAGACTTTATTGATGCTATTAAGAGTTGTAACGCCCGTAACGTATTTATATTACCTAATAATAGTAATATCGTTATGGCCGCTAACCAAGCATGTGAAGTTATAGAAGAAGATATTGATGTTCGTGTTATCCCATCTAAGACCATCCCTCAAGGAATAAATTCTATTATGGTATTCTCACCTAATGAAGATGTTCAAACTAACACTAATAACATGAAGGCTGCTTTAAAGAGTGTTAATTCTGGATCAGTTACTTATTCCATTAAAGATACTGATATAGAAGGTGTTCATGTTATTAAGGATTACTATATGGGAATCCGTGACAAGACCATTGTCACCTGTGTTAAAGAAAAATTAGAAGCTTTAAATAACTTATTAGCAAGTATGATTAAGAAAGATTCTCAATTAGTTACTCTTATTTGTGGTGAAGATGTTAAGAAAGATGAACTTAAATATATTGATGAAAATATTATTAAACAATATCCATCAGTTCAAATAAATGTTGTGAAAGGCAAACAACCTGTTTACTCCTTCATCGTTGGTGTTGAATAAATTTTAAATACAAGTGTATAAATAAAATAATTTAACAAATCAATTTTTTGATATTAAAATATAAATACAATTTATATGGCAAGAGGAAGCGTTTTTAAAAATCATACTCTTACTGAATATCAAAAAGAGTATAAAAATAGAAAGAAACTACTTAGCTATACTAAAGAAGAAGTTAGAAGCTATGATTTAAGCCATGGCCATTATCACTATGAATACTCTAAACATGACTATGTTTATGACGACTATTTATTGCATGATCGTTTATGGTGGTTAATCGATAATACTTACTATGAAGTTCCCAAGAAACCTAGTTATGCTTGGTTTAGAAACTTGCATGCTGGAGTTCAAATTGGAACTTGTATTTTAGGTGTTGGAATTATTGCTGGTAGTGTTACTGCCGCGATTGTTTTAAATCTCCCAAAACCAGGCCCTCAACCAGGCCCAACCCCAATAGATCCTGATGTAACTTATGTTACAGAATTAAATAATTTGATTGCTAAAGAAACAAATATCAAAACATTGTTTGATGCTGTTGAATTTATAAAGACTAGCAAAGGGATTAATTTAGAAGAACAAAAAACTCAAGATCAAAATAAAGAGTATGCATTCGATACTGAAAATCGTGAATTTGTTCTTTTAAATAAAGACGGATCTGTTGCATATACCGCAAAAGAATTTAAATACAAAAGTTCTGTCTTTAAATTTTCTGATAATTACGTATTAGACAAGAGTATTAGCGATCCATCAAATGTTTATGGAACTTATATTAAAGAAAAAACCATTAACAAAAATATAAATAATTTAAATGCGAAGAATGTTTTTAAATTTGCTAATGATGACAAGGACGAATTAATATTTAATACAAGCTTAGATGTTGGATACAACAAGCAATATAAGTTAAAGTTTGAAAAGGCTGAAACTAGCAACGATTTTAAACCAGTTGTTGTAACAAATAGAAATGATTTAGACATTAAAGGTTCAGTTACGGATATACATCACTATGGTGTCGCTACTTCTTTAAGCGTTGACAGTTTTGAAGGAACATATAATGAACACGGAAGTGTTGATGGCGAAGTTGTTGTTAAAAGTAAAGCAAAACTAGTTGTTGAACCTGAAGCTAAAATCAATTCGATTATTGTTGAAATCGATGGTGTAAAGATTAATGCTAAAGAAGATTCTTATGTTGGTACTGTAGCTAAGACTAATAATGTTACCGAAACAGTTGAAGATATTACTAGTGAATCTGCTGATCAAACAATTGTAAAGAAGAAAGAAGAAGCGATTCCAGAAACAAGAGACTTTAATGGCGGATTTGGAACTAAAGAATCTCCGTTTTCTATTTCAACATCCGCTTCTTTAAATGATCTTTCAAGTAAAGTAAATAACGAAACAACTGCTGCCTCTTATGCCGATAAATATTATAGAATTACTAAAAATATTGATTTAAGCGATACCCCAAACTTTACTCCAATTGGTAACTCAACATATAAGTTTAAAGGATATGTTGATGGATGTAACTCGACAATATCTAATATTAATTGCAAGCAAACTACAGCGAATTGCGGATTATTTGGTGTTATTGAAGGCACGGAAAACCTTAATTTTGAAAATAAAACGCATGTTTGGAAAGATAATGCGTTCTATGAAGATAATATCACTGAAGATAAATACACATGTGTTGTTAAAAATTTAAATATTGCTAATTCAAATTTTGAGATAGAAGCATCTGCAAAGAAAAAGCAAGTTGGAGCTCTTGCTGGAACCGCTTTTGCTGTAAGAATAGAAAATGTTCATTTCTTATCAGGAACTGTAAAAGGATATAAAGCTGTTGGTGGCTTTGCAGGAGATTTATCTTGTTGTGCAATGATTAATTGCTCTACTGGATCAGATGTTACTGTTACAAGCGATGTTTATCATGTAGGCGGTATATCTGGATATACACAAAGTAGAATTGGTGACTGTTCTTCTGGGCAAGCGATTGTTAATACAACAAATAACGCAAAAATTATTTGTTTAAATAATGAAAGTCCAGGTGTAGGCGGCGCAGGTGGATTATGCGGTTATACAAATGGTGGCGATACTGATAAAAGTTTAAGTATTATTGGATGTGTAAATAATGGAATAGTAACTACAAATCCAGATGGTGGAGCTAAACGCCCTCAATATATAGCAGGTATTGTTGGTTATGGTCATCAAGGTCTTGAATTAATTGCAAACACAACAAATAATGGTCAAGTAATTAATAATGCTGCAGAAACGGTTGATGATATGGCAGGAATCTGTTCTTTAGGAAGAGGCGAATTTGTTAATTGCATTAATAATGGAGATTTGATTGGTAAGGCTAAATTTAAATCCGGAATTATCGCTGGTGAAGCGAACTCTTCTCATTTTACTCAAGAAGTTAAAAATTGTGTCAATAACGGAAAAATAATAGCAGATGGAGGTAGAGCTTCAACAATTGCAGCTGATATGCAAGATTTAAAAATGTCTAATGTTGAATTTGCTACTACAAATGAATTATTCGATGGCCTTACTTCTTCAATATATAAAACTCATATATGCGAATTCAATAATGTTAAAGTAAATAATCCTGGAACATATAACATTGCTACGGAAGTAAGTCATTTAACTATTAAATCCGACACAAAATTATTTGAGACATTTACTAATCCTAGTAATATTGTTTCTTTAGATATTGAAGCACCGATGGGAGATGTTACATTAAGCAACGCTCCAAATGCTTATATTACTATTAATTCTAAAAATACTGTTGTCACTGTTGCTGAAGGTGCGACTATTAGCCATTTAACTATTAAAGGTGAAGGTAGTTCAGTTATAAATAACGGAACTATAACTAACGGAATTGATTTAAATGGTTTATCAACTAAATGCACTAATAATGGCACAATTGGCGGACTCAATATTGATAATTTTGAAGGAACTGTGACAAAAGAATTTATTAATAATGGTTTAGTGTCTTCTAGTCAAAGACATTGTATGTCTATTACTAGTTCAACGGGTACATGTAATTTAACTATTCATAATTATGGTACTATTAGATGCACATCTACTGAAAATGCACACTATTTATTGCTCCAATATAGTGAAGGACATTTTGACATGTACAACTATGCTGGTAGTGCTATCGATTGTAACGGCTTAATGAATGGTGCTCATCCAGGGTCACATAGTGGCACTGGTGTTTTCTATCATCAAACACAAGATTTAGGCGGAAAGAACCCAGCTATTTTTACATCAGAAAAATTTGGTGATGATTGGAATAATTTAGCTTGGGGTGGAGTATATACAGTCCAAGAATTCTAATTAATATCGTTTTTTTAAAAAAAATACATACTATAATATATTAGGAAAACAATATATGTCTAAGGGGATAGTTTTTTGTAATCATACTCTTGCAGAATATCAAAAAGAGTATAGAAATAGAAAGAAATTACGTAGCTATACTAAAGAAGAAGTTAGAAGCTATGATTTAAGTCACGGCCATTATCATTATGAATATTCTAAAAAAGATTATGTTTATGATGATTATTTATTACGTAATCGTCTATGGTGGTTAATTGATAATACCTACTATGAAGTTCCTAAGAAACCTAGTTTTACATGGTTTAGAAACTTAAAAGTCTCTACTCAGATTGTTACTAGTGTTTTAGTATGTGCCGCAGTTAGCTCTGCTGTTATATTCCCTGTTTTAGCGGTTACTGTTTGGAAAGGTAATAATGTAATAGTACCTGAAGAAGTTAAGAAATATGTTGATATTGATTTTGGAGATAAAGTAGAAGTTGGTAAACCTTTACAAACAGAATTTACTTTAAAAGAAGAAGCAAGAGAAACAAAACAATTACCAAAGAAATTAAAAGTTGTTAAAACTGGTGATGTTATATTACCTGAATATGTTAAACCAACTTTAAATTCAAATATTAAAGTTAATGAAACTGAACCAGAAAACTATTACACCTATACATTAATTAGTAAAGATAAGGCTGACTTATATATTAAAAAAGTATTAGGTCCTATCTCTATCGAAATGGAAGTTGAGGATAGAAAATATACTGTTACATTTGATCCGAATAACGGAGAAGATAAACAAGTAGTAGAAGTTAAAAAGAATAATAAAGTTAGTAAACCTACTGATCCTATAAAAGATTTATGTTCATTAAAATATTGGTCACTTGAAGATAAAGATGAAGAATTTAGTTTTGATACATTGATTAACGAAGATGTTTCATTAAAAGCTCATTGGATCGCTTCTGAAACTGGTGTTATTGTCCGTGGTATTAATGGAATGGCAAATCATTATTCAACTATGCAAAAAGCTTTTGATGCTGGGCTTGCAATTATGAAAACAGTTAGTGATAACGATCTTGCACACGGCAAATGCACTAAAGAAGTTTTTGATAATACATTTACCGATATTAGAGTAGACGAACAAGGCAATGAATATGCAACTTTAACTTGGGAATTATATACCAAAGATGGTGAACAATTAGAGATTCCTTATGGTGTTAACGATACAAGATATTTTTATAGTTTTGGTAGAAAATCATGTGGCATTGGTGAGAATGATAACTTATTCATTACCGATATAAAAATGGTTGGTGTTACAGATAATAAACCATCATTAAAGTTAAATGCTAACAATTTACGTCAAACTGAGCAATTAACAATGAATATAAAGAATAGTTCTAGAACAGATATTGTTAATTCTTATACATTTAAAAATATTGATATCGATGATAGGTCAGTTAATAGTGGAAATTATATTTCTAACGGTTCTTCTGAAGTATCATATACAAATAAATTAGATTTTGAACATTGTAATATTCAAAACAGAATGTATATTGAAGGTGGTAAGTTAGATATAACCATTAATAACTGTGTATTTGATGGAAAGTCTTCTTCCCAAAAATATGGTTTATATTATGTTGGATCAGATATTATAAATGATGACACTGTTAAATTTACTAATAACGTTGTTAAAAATTATAAACGTGGTGTTCAATTAAACGCTAAATCTGCTGGTAACGTATTAGTAGAGAACAACACATTTATAGATTTGAATGTTGGTAAAAGTGAAAAATGTGGAGTTGGCGCGCTCCAATTCTCTGGTTCTTCTAACAAAACGGTTTTCGATGTAAAAAATAATACATTTAATAATTGCAATTCAAACTGCTTCTTAGTCCATGAGACATGTATTAATGGCGCGACAATTAATATTAATGACAATGTACTTGAAAACTGTTGTTATGTTGGATGTTCAGAACCTGATATAAGTCAATCTTCACCTTATACCTTGAATTCTTCAAATAATATAATAACTGGAACAACACAAAAAGATAAATGTGGTTTTGATACTGATGAATTAACAACTCCACAAGATTTAGCGAAGCATCTTTTAGTTCTTAACGAAAAGCAATAAATTAAGTAAAAATATAAGCAAAAACATTGTTTTAACTAGTTTTTATTATATAATAATAAGGCAAATAAATTATGGAGGCTAAATAATGGCACTACAAAATATAGCTAAAGAACGCATTATTGAGATATGCAATCTTTACAAAAAAGAGCCAACTCCTTTAATGATGATCTTATCTGACATCCAAAAGGAATTTGGTTATATCCCTCTTGAAGTACAAGAGATAATATCTGAACAAATAGGATTACCAGTCGCTGAGATTTATGGCGTGGTTACTTTCTATTCATTCTTCTCATTAACACCTAAAGGAAAATATGTTGTTGGTGTTTGTCTAGGTACTGCTTGTTATGTTAAAGGCTCACAAGCAATTATTGATAAAGTATTAGAAGTTCTTAAACTAAAGAAAGCTGGAGATACAACTCCAGATGGTTTATTTACTGTCGATGCTCTTCGCTGCATAGGCGCATGTGCTATTGCACCTACTATGAAGATTAATGATAAAGTCTTCCCTAAACTTAAAGTAAGTGATATTCCTACAATATTAAAAGAATACCAAGAAGGTAAGGTGGCATAATTATGAAAATTAAAACAAGTGAACAATTAAAAGAGCAAATCGCTCATTGTGAGAAATGTCTCCAAGCTAAATTCAAAGGTGAAGATGGTAAAAGAGCAGTAGTCATCTGTGGTGGTACTGGTTGTTTATCAAATGAATCTCAACAAATTAGAGACTCCTTCATTACTAAATTAAAAGAGAAAGGATTAGA
>DCIT01000030.1:3071-3506 GCA_002317145.1 Caryophanales bacterium UBA1719 | reverse complement strand
GTTAAAATCTTCCCAGAAGATACTTTATATAGAATGGTTAAATTAAGCGATGTTGATAAGATCATCGAAACTGATTTAATCAATGGTCAAGTATGTGAAGATTTAGTCTACGCTGATCCAAACACTGGTAAGAAATATCCAAAACAAGATGAAATCCCATTCTATGCAAAACAAAAACGTGTTGCATTACATGGTTCAAGCATGATTGATCCAGAAAATATTGAAGAAGCTTTAGGATACGATTCCTTTAAAGGATTAGCAAAAGCTTTAACAATGAATCCTCAAGATATTATTAATGATGTCTTAAAATCAGGATTAAGAGGTAGAGGTGGTGCAGGCTTCCCAACTGGAAGAAAATGGCAATTCGCTCATGATCAAAATAATAAAGTTAAATATGTTGTATGTAACGGCGATGAAGGTGACCCAGGTGCATTC
>DCIT01000030.1:0-2959 GCA_002317145.1 Caryophanales bacterium UBA1719 | reverse complement strand
GAATATCCAATCGCAGTTAATAGATTAAGAAAAGCTATTGAGACATTAAGAAAAGTTGGTTTATTAGGTAAACACATCTTAGGTACTGACTTTAGTTTTAATGCCCATATTAGATTAGGTGCTGGAGCATTCGTCTGTGGTGAAGAAACAGCATTATTAAATTCTATTGAAGGTAAAAGAGGTATGCCAAGACCAAGACCTCCATTCCCAGCTATCTCAGGATTATGGGGTAAACCTACAATCATTAATAACGTTGAAACTCTTGCTAACGTACCATATATCTTAAGAGTTGGTGGAGAAGAATTCGCTAAGACTGGAACTGAAAAGAGTAAAGGTACAAAAGTCTTTGCATTAGGTGGTAAAGTCAATAACGTTGGATTAGTGGAAGTCCCAATGGGATTAACATTAAAAGAATTAGTCTATGATATCGGTGGAGGAGTACCAAACGGTAAACAATTTAAAGCTATTCAAACTGGTGGTCCATCAGGTGGATGCTTAACTGTTAAGAACTTAGATACTCCAATTGATTATGATAACTTAATCGCTGCTGGAAGTATGATGGGTTCAGGTGGAGCGATTGTCATGGATGAAGATAACTGTATGGTTAACATCGCTAAATTCTATATGGAGTTTATCGCTGATGAATCATGTGGTAAATGTACGCCTTGTAGAGTAGGTACTAAGAGAATATTAGAGATCTTAACTCGTATCACTAAAGGACAAGGTAAAGAAGAAGATCTTGATAGATTAATGGAATTAAGTTATGCCACGAAGAATGGTGCGTTATGTGGTTTAGGTCAAACTGCCGCTAACCCAGTCTTATCAACAATGGCGAACTTTAAAGATGAATATATCGCTCACGTAAGAGATAAGAAATGTCCTGCTCACGAATGTAAAGATTTAATGCAATATGTCATTGATCCAAATAAATGTAAGAAATGTTCTTTATGCGCTCGTGGATGCCCAGTTGGTGCTATCACTGGTGTTGTTGGTAAAGAACCATTTGTCATTGATCAAAAGAAATGTATTAAGTGTGGTGCTTGTATCTCAAGTTGTAGATTCGGAGCAATCGAAAAGAAATAGGAGATAGTGTATGGAAAAGAAAATGTTAAATATTAAAATCGAAGGTATCTCTTATCAAGTACCTAGTGGCTTAACCATTATGGAAGCGGCTAAATTATGTGGATATGATATCCCACATCTTTGCACTTTCGAAAATGGATTATGCTCAAGAGGAAGCTGCCGTGTTTGCTTAGTTGAAGTTACCGGTGCGCGTGGATTAATTGCATCATGCGTTTATCCAATTAATGAAGGAATTGATATTCATATTAATTCTCCTAAAGCATTATCAGCGCGTAGAACATCTGTGGAGTTATTATTATCAAATCATAATAAGAACTGCCAACAATGTTTAAAGAATGGTAAATGTGAATTATTATTAGCTGCTCAACAAACTGGTGCACGTGATGGTATGTACATTGGTCAAAAGAGTGAAGATACTATTGATGAAGTTGGTCCAGGTATTGTTAGAGATACATCTAAATGTGTCTTATGTGGACGCTGCGTAGAAACGTGCAAAGCTTTACAAGGTATTGGTATCTTAGGATTCCAAAAAAGAGGATTCAAGACTATCGTTGGTCCTGCAGATAATAGAGCATTTAAAGATTCTCCATGTATGCAATGTGGACAATGCACATTAGTATGTCCAACAGGAGCATTAATGGAAAAAGATGATATATCTAAAGTTGATGAAGCAATTAAATTAGGTAAGAAAGTCATCGTTCAAACCGCTCCTGCTATTAGAGCGACTATCGCTGAAGAATTTGGTGAGAAGATTGGATCTAATAATGGTAATACAGGTAAGATGGTTGCTGCTTTACATCGCTTAGGATTCTATCGTGTATTTGATACGAACTTTGGCGCGGACTTAACCATTATGGAAGAAGGTACTGAGTTATTAAATAGAATCTCTCAAGGTGGAGTCTTGCCTCAAATCACATCTTGTTCACCAGGATGGATTAATTATATGGAATACTATTATTCTGATTTAATTCCTAATATGTCGACTTGTAAATCTCCTCACGAGATGGAAGGAGCGATTATTAAATCTTACTTTGCTAAAACTCATAACATTGATCCAAAAGATATATTTGTTGTATCAATTATGCCTTGCACGGCAAAGAAGACAGAATGTGTTAGACCACAAAATGCTGCTAATGATGGATTAGCGGATGTTGATGTAGTCTTAACTACTAGAGAACTTGCTAGAATGATTAAACGTTCAGGTATTAACTGGCAAATGTTACCAGAAGAACAATTTGATAATGATTTATTAGGTCAATATTCTGGTGCTGGTGTTATCTTCGGTGTTACTGGTGGAGTTATGGAAGCAGCACTTAGAACTGCTTACTTTAAGTTAACTGGTAAAGAAGCGGGATTCTTAGACTTTAAGGCTGTTAGAGGTCAAAAAGATATTAAGGAAGCAACATTAAATATTAATGGTAAAGAAATTAAAGTTGCTGTTGCTTCTGGTATGAACATTGCTCATAAATTATTAGATGAAATTAGAGAAGGAAAATCACCATATGCCTTTATTGAAATCATGGGATGCCCAGGTGGATGTATTAATGGTGGTGGACAACCATATGTTAAAGAATGTTTCTTACCTAATGAGAAACCTAACATTAGAGAAACATATCGTAAATTAAGAGCGAAAGTTCTCTATACTGAAGATGAAAGACAAACTATTCGTCAATCTCACAATAACCCAGATATCATTAAATTATATAAAGACTATCTAGGTGAACCATGTGGAGAGAAATCACATCACTTATTACATACTACATATAATAAGGATAGAGTTAGATTTCCTAAGAAATAAAATCTAATACTTAATAATTAATAGGGAGAGCAATCTCCCTTTTAATTTTAAATATAAAATTTTGTTATAATATTTCAT
>DCIT01000047.1:11392-22197 GCA_002317145.1 Caryophanales bacterium UBA1719 | reverse complement strand
TATATAATATTTTTCCCATTTGAAATACTCCTTATATTTATACGAGATAAATAATAGCACAATATTAAACAATAAGTTTAATAAAAGAGTTTTATATTATTTTTATCACACGTAGAGTTTATTTTAACTTTCCATTTAGGTGGTAAAGAATCGTATAAACTTTTAAGTTCTTCTAATTGTGTATAATCTTCTTTAATAAACACTAATAAATGATTAATCGAATTTAAATCTTTAGAACTTTTAATTTCTCTTTTTTCATTAATTAACAATTTTTGTATGACATAAGAAGCGGGCGTTGCAACTTTAACTAATAGACCTTCATAATTGATTATTTCATAGTTAGTGTTAAATACATCTACATAAGGCAATGTCTCAGCATATATATTTGTATTGCCCAACTCTATAGTAGCAACATCATTTCTTTTTAAACTAGTTAAAAACTCTAATTCAAATCCATCAGGACTTTGAAATTTACTCTTATTTGTTAAGACATCTTCAAACATATCATAATTTATATTTTTTAATGATTTTATTAATGAATTCTTTTCAATAATTTTATTTGTGTTAGGAACATAGAAGTCTATATCAGTAGTCATAAAGAAAGCTTTAAAATTAGGAAAATATCTCTCATAAAAATACTGGCACCAAGAACCTATTATTATAATTTTGTCTAATATCCCTTCTTCGTTAAATGTATTTAGTAATTGTTTTAATTTGTCTTCGTTTTTAATCATAAATTTTATAAATTCTCCTTAATTTATTAAATTCGTTTTTTGCAATTCTAATATTACTTTTAATTCTTTTATATTCTTTTGCATCTTCTATAGCTTTATTTGCTTTATCAGATCCTTCCTTCCCGATATATTCTGATATAACTTTCCCGTTAACTTTCTTTTTTCTATAAACAAAACAATTGCTATTTACTTTCCTAATGAATATATATCCCTTAGGTAAAGATTCTAACATCTTCTCATAACGTTGGAGTGCCAACTTGAGTCTATCAACTTCTTCTTTTAAAACTAATTCTACAACACTCATATCATTATTGTACTACTTTTATTATAATTTACAATATAGTAGTACAAAAAAAACTAGCCTAAGCTAGTATTTATATTATTTGGTGGGCCTAGCAGGACTTGAACCTGTACGGTTTCCCATTGGATTCTAAGTCCAACGCGTCTACCAGTTCCGCCATAGGCCCATCAACAAAAGATAATAAATTAAACTTATTCAATTATCAATTAAATTAGTATTACCACTTAAAAGTAATATCAGTCTTTACATTAGGTTTAATATTTGTTGTGCTATTAATTGTGCCTATTTGATCTTTAGTTTCGTAACTTAATTTACCATCATACATTACCGTAACAGAAGTTGTTAATTTAATACTAGAAGCAACAGTAGCAACAACAGTTGCATCTTGCATCTTTGTAATAAAGTTTAAACCTTTAAAAGTTTCTCCATCTGATTTAATTGAAAAGTATTCAGGTTTTAATGTATATCCGTCATCAACAGCACTAAAAGTATAATCTACTGAAGTGTAATACTCATTATTATATTTGCAACTTGAGCCAAAAGATTGACTACCACCCATTTTCACAGTAGTTTCTAATGTGTGTGACGTGCATGCACCGCATAGCAATGCCGTACTTGCTAATAATATAGTTCTTGAAAATTTCATAATTAATCTCCTCTTATATATATTAATTATACATAAAAAAATAAACATAATAAGATTTTGGTATAATATACAATATAAATAAATAAGGAGAATTATTTATGAAAAGTTTAATGAAATTAGGATTATTAATTCCTTGCATTGCATTTGCTGCAAGTTGTAATAATCAAACAAAGTACAGAGCTCACATTGCTTACGATGTCTTTGAGTGTTCAAAAGAAAAAGGCGATACTTATTGGGCGATGCAATATAACGTTCAGAAAAGAGATGGTAAAGATAGAAAATTAACCACATCTAATTTTTATGCTAAGAATGGCGAAACTAAAGTTACTCCAGAATGCTTTCTAGTTAATGTTAATCTTGATAATAAAACTTATGGATCGACTACAACCGAAGTAACTGCAGCAACTGATAAATTAGGCGGAATTTTTGTTGCATTTAAATATAAACTTGGAGAAAAACCTGGGGATAAATATTATTTCGGTGATGTCGTAATGCCAACTGAAGACAAAGACCCAGTAGAAGTAACTATTAAATAATTTTATTTAACGTTCTTTCATAATTTCTTTTAGCGTTCTTTTTCATCTCGCTAAAAGATTTCTCATTATTATTAATCGTATATATCTTATCTACTCTTTTAGTATTCTTTACTTTAAGATCTACTCTTCCGCATATAACAATACAAGGTACTTTATGTTTCTTACATACTTTAGATATACCATCTATTGCTTTACCATTAAGAGATTGAGAATCAAACTTCCCTTCTCCCGTAAATACATAATCACAACCATTTAACTTATTTTCAAAATCCGTTAATTTAAGTAAGGTAGATATTCCACTTTCTAACTTAGCATTATATAAAGCTAGTAAAGATGCTCCAAAAGCCCCTGCTGCTCCACTGCCTTTAATATTAGAGACATCCTTATGTAAATATCTAATAAATAATTTATTGATGTATCTAACATTATTATCTAAGAGTTTCACTAACTTAGAGTCCGCTCCTTTTTGCGGTCCAAATATATACGATGCTCCACTCTTACCAAACATAATGTTATTTACATCACTCATTCCAATAAAGTTGATTCCTTTAATAGTTTTCTTAAATTTAGTTAAGTCGATATGATCAACTTTATTTAATGAGATTCCAGTTGGAATAAATTCTTTATTAGATTTAGTAAAATATTTCGCTCCTAAAGGGATGGTGGCTCCTAGTCCAACATCATTAGTAGCGCTTCCTCCTAATCCAATAATTATTGTCTTAGCACCTTTTTTAATCGCATCTAGTATTTCTAGTCCGGTTCCATAGGTTGAAGCTATTCCAACTTTTTTATGAGATTCAATTAATTTAGAGCTAGATGCGATTTCAATAATCGCTACTTTATTAGAGGTTAATAAATATTTACCGATAATCTTTTTATGAAAGGCGTTATATGAATTAACTTTAATTATTTTTCCTTTTAATATAGAGGATAGACATTCTACTGTTCCTTCTCCTCCGTCAGCAATTCTAATTCCTATTACCTTACATTTAGGATATTTCTTTTTAATTACTTTATTAAATATATTAATTATATTAGAAGAACTTAATGTTCCTTTGAATGAATCAGAGATGACTATTATTTTCTTCATGAAATAATTTTAATATATTTTTTTAAATTAATTTAAAATAAATACATGATTACATTATTAATAATAGCTATTATAAGAACTTTGTTGCTTAAAAGAAAAGTATCTAGTTATTCTTTATCAAGTGATAAATTAAAAAGTAAAGAATATGGAGATAAATTATCTAAGTTAATTCAATATGAGACTATTTCTATTAGAGGTAAATCTCAAGTAGAGAAATTTAGAGGTTTCCATAAAGTATTAGAGAAAGAGTTTTCTAATGTCTTTAAACACTTAGAGAAGATTGAGATAGACGGAAATCTCATCATGAAATGGAAAGGAAAGGATTCTAGTTTAAAACCAATTATATTAATATCTCATCAAGATGTTGTAGAAGCGACTGGAGAGTGGAAATATCCTCCTTTCTCTGGAGTAATAAAAGAAGATATCATTCATGGTAGAGGGACAATGGATGTTAAATGTGGGATATTTTCTTTTTATCAAGCTGTAGAGGAATTATTATTAGAAGGATATCAACCTAAATGTGATGTTTATTTAGGTAGCAGTTGCACAGAAGAGTTTGGCGGAGATGGCGCGCCTAAGATGGTTAAATACTTTAAAGATCATAATATTAGATTCTTTATGTTATCTGATGAAGGTGGCGCGATTATTGAAGATCCTATTCCAGGAGTTAAAGGAGCATTTGCGGCAGTAGGTATATATGAAAAAGGCATTGGGGATTTAAAATTTACCGCTAGAGGTAATGGCGGGCATTCTTCTGCTCCAAAAAAAGATACTCCTATTAGTAGATTATCTAGTTTTATTCACGAAGTAGAGACTAAGAATATATTTAAAGCTAAGCTATCAAAAGAAGTATGTGTGATGTTAAATAATTTAGCACCTTATGTTGATAAATTTTCTTTAAGATTATTGTTCCATAATCTCTGGTTATTTAGACCTTTAATTAAATATGTTATGAGTAAATCAGGCGGACAAACTTCAGCAATATTAAAGACTACTATTTGTTTTACAATGCAGCATGGTAGTGAAGGATATAATGTTATTCCTCAAGAAGCTTGGGTAACCGCTAATTTAAGATATGCTCCTCATCAAGGAAAAGATGAATCAAATAAGATACTTATAGAATTAGCAAATAAATATAATATTGAGACAACTTTTATATCTGGTAATGATTACTCTAAGTCATTAGATTTATCTGGTGAGGCTTATAAAATGACTGTAGATACAATTAATAAAATATTCCCTGATGTATGTGTGTTGCCTAATGTAGTGACTGCCTGTACAGATGCTAGATTCTTTGAATCAGTTTCTGATAGTTGTGTGAGATTCTCTCCTATTTTCTTTGGTAAAGATCAAATAAAAGGAATCCATGGAATAGATGAACAATTATATATAACTGCTCTCCCAGGTGCGGTAAATTATTTTAAAGCATTAATTAAATTACAAGAAAGTAGAAATAAATAAGCAAATTTCAAAGAAACTCCACTTCATATAAAATCATGTAAAATATGGTTGAAATATGAAGAAAAAACAAACAAAGACATTGCATATTTTTATTGACGAATCTGGGAATTTTGAATTTGACAAAGAAGGCGGTAGTAGATTTTATGTTATATCTTTTGTTCTCAGTGAATCAGACTCTTTCAGCAAGGAAAAGAAAGAACTTCTCAATGCACTATATAAAATTGATAAAAACATTGATTTAATCCATACATCACCGCTTATTAGACAAAAAGGGATATATATGAACATCAGTTTAGAAAAACGGATTAAAGCTTTAGAAACCTTCTTAAGTTTTGCAGAAAAAATTAAAATTAAAACATTTGTTTGCGCATCAGATAAAAATAATTGTAAAAATTTAAACATTCTGCAAAAGGATTTAAAAAGAAAAATAAAGGCTTAGCTTCAAAAATTTTCAAATTTCTTGTGCAACTATGCGAAAATAACAATACACTACGATAACGGTCAAAAGGAATTAACTGATATTATTAAATCTGCGTTTTCAAATTCTACAAATACTGTCACCTTCAATTTTGATGACACTATGAAAAATCAAATTTTAATTCAAATTTCTGATGTGATTGCTACTCTTTACGTTATAAATGAAAAATTTAAATATTCAAAAACAACATATAAAGAGCGAGAATTTTTTAACACAAAGTTATCTTTTAAAACTAATTATTTTTCTAAAATAAGAAAACTGTTTTTAAAATAGTTGTATTAAATAAGAATTATATATTATTATATAACTAGACCACATCTAAGGGTCACTTGATAGCTCCTGGAGTCCGGGACTACTCAACAGTGTGGGGAAGAAATCAGGGCCTGTCCATTGAAATAATATGGTGCGAGGGTAACCTCGCTTTTCTTTTATAAATAAAAAATCTGCTAAAAAGCAGATTGTTATATTATTTGGTGGAGCAGACGGGGATCGAACCCGCTACCTCCTCCATGCCATGGAGGCGCTCTCCCAGGTGAGCTACTGCCCCAAATGCGTATTAAACGCGCTTAATTATTATCTATATATAAGATAAATATGTCAATTAGTTTAATTCTTTTACTAACTTAAACTTCCCAAGCAATTTCTTTAGCGAATTTTCTTTTTCCTATAATAAAGAATCTTCCTCTAATACGTTTAGGAATTAAATAAGTAAATTTATATACAGACTTCCACACCATTAGATTAAAGATATAACTATTTTCTTTTTTAGCTCTTTTTATATAACTTTTAAAAACTTTATCTCTATTCTTATTATAAAAGATATAAGAAGAATATAACGCTAAGAAAGTAATACAAAATACATAATGCATAACTAAATCTTTTTGTCTTTTACTTTTTATAGCTTGATATTCTTCTTTAGTAACCATTTTCATTGTTGATTCAAACATTTTTAAATAATGAGTATAGTTCCTAGCAACACTTAAGAACGATACTGATTGATCAGCTGTTCCAACTTGATAGTAATATAAAACTTCATCAAAGAAATAATATTTATCTGCATACATTAATAGATATGCAGCGAATTGAGTATCGCAGTAATAACATAACGGTAATTCAATAGGATGTTCCTTTAATAATCTAGTATTAAATATTAAGTTATGACACATAAAGAAAGAATACACAGTAAATTTCTTAATATCTTTAGCGGTTATGATTTTATTATGTGCAACAAATCTTTCTATTCCATCTTTAAATGTTTTCCCTGATGGATTTTGATATGCAAAATGAGTTCCAAAAATATCGATATTTTTATTACTCATTTTTTTCATTTCATTAACTTCGTATTTTAATACCTTAGCATCGAGATAATCATCGCAATCAAGAATATATAAATATTTAGTATCAACCATTTTAAACACAGCGTTACATACACCACCATATCCAGTATTTTTTTGGTGATGAACTTTTACATTTTTATATTTTTTTGCGAATTTTTTAGCGACTTCTAAAGTGTTATCTTTACTTCCATCATCAACAATTAAATATTCAACATCATCACTATCGAGGTGTGATCTTTCGAAATTTTTTAGGAGATGTTTTGCTCCATTGTATGTAGGTATTGCAATTGTAAGTAATTTCATAATTATTATTTTATATTATTTGGCGCGCCTAGGGCGATTCGAACGTCCGACCCTCTTCTTAGGAGGAAGATGCTCTATCCAAACTGAGCTATAGGCGCATTATTTTAAAATTGATATTTACTGTAGTCAACACTCTCCGTTTTATTTGGTATATTAATTGCATCATTCCCGTAATAAAATTTAGTTTTAAACCATCCAGTTGTAGGCATTAGAGTTACCGAGTAATCCTCGTTAACTTCACTGCTTATTATTTTTAATTCATTATCAGTGATAAATTGAAGATGTACTGTCTTAAAGTAATCAGGAGTTTTACCAGATAAATAATTCATACGCTTAGCATACCTTGTTACACCTTTTATGTTATGTAAATCCATATCAATGGTATATCCTGTTATTTCACCTTTATTATCTTTATTAGCAGTAATTTTAGAGTTTCCAAAATGCTTTTCCATTGTAGTTGGATCTTCATCATATACTTTATCTGTTAGAACAGTTTCTTCAGAGATGTTATATAAGAATGGCTGACTAGGATCTTTACCTGCAACTGCCATATAATCATCTTTAGTAGGATAAACTTTTATTGTTTTATCACTCCAGTTGCATTGATCTTTTGATTTAGCTTCTCCCTGATAAGCAGAAACTTCTTTATTCCCTAAATCATTGTAGTAATCTCTTTTACCAAATTGAGTTAATGACATAGTTCCATAAGAAATAGATTCTTCTAAAGCTTTATTACCATTTTGAATAAAGCAGTTAGAGATATCTACTAAAACATGAGTGATAATAACGTAAGTATCTGAATGACCATGTCCAATAGTCATCATCTTTTCTTTTTCGTTAGCGGTATATATTCTTTGTGTGCCTTCTTCTTTATAGGTAACATCATATAAAGATTGCCCCATAGCATAACTAGCGACTTGATAAACAGGTAGATTGCTAACATCTTTGCCTTTATATTTTTGAACATAATCAATAGCAGCAGTTTTTAAGTCCACTACTTTAACTGGAACATCATCAAAGTCTTTACGCCCAAAATAAGTTTTACCAACAAAGCTACAGGTAATAGAGGCTATAGCGACACCACCTAAAATAGATAATGCTGTTCTAGCAGGAACTCTATGCATTACTCCTCTAGTGCAGTATGGATTAAATACTGTAAAGGCTTTAACGTATTTAGGTAATTGATAATATTTAGTAATACCTTTTTTATTTTTTAATTCCCAGTATTGTCTACTAGGATCCATGTATTCTTTTTCGCTTTTAGAGAACGCTAAAACAATGCCTCGGTCATATTCATAAGCAAAATAACGACGATACTCTTCGTAACTATGTCCTTTTTGTATATCAAGTGTTTTGTTCATAATAAAAGCAATTTAAATTGCTTATATTATTATATACAAATAAACTTAAAAAGATATAATTAAAGCAATGGATAAAAAAGAGTTAGCGGAATCATATTTTTTAAAAGGTTATAGCTGTTCACAAGCAATTATTTTATCTTTTAAAGATTATGTTAAAAACATTGATGAAAAGACCTTGCTAAAAATATCTTCACCTCTTGGAGGAGGTTTAGGAAGATTAAGACAAACATGTGGAGCATTTTCAACCGCATGTTTAGTCCTTGGTTATTTATACGGTAATGATTCTAATGATATAAAAAAGAAAGAAGAAATATATAAACGTGTTCATGAATTAGCGGAGTCTTTTAAAAAAGAGTTTGGAACAATATCTTGTAAAGAGATTCTAAATTTTAAAGACGATAAAACTAGTTATGTTCCTGATAAAAGAACAACAGAATATTATAAAACTAGACCTTGCAAATACGTAATTGGATATACCGCTAAAATATTAGAAGAATATATTAAATCTCATAGATAATTTATTCCTATTTTATTTTATTCATTCGTATCTTTAAACGATAGAAAATTGCGCGAACTGCTTTTTCAGTTGTTTGATAACGAACAGCAATTTCTTTATAAGTAAATCCATCTCTTTTCATCTCTACCATTCTTTTTATTCTTCTTTGATATCGTCCATTGTAATTATCTTTAATAAAATCAATTTCAGTATTAAACATAATCTCTTTTTCATTTGAAATATTATTAATACTTGAGTCCATGAATACTAATTCATCTCCAATCTTTCTCTCTTCATCTAAAGAGATATAGTCACTTAAAGGATCACGAGAGAATTTATTCACATACTTTAATGTAATATTGATAATAATTTTCGATAGTAAAGATTTAAAGCTTCCTTTGTTTTCATCAAACGCTTCAATTGCTTCATCAACTGCATCATAGACAATTGAATCTCTTTCATCGCCTAAAGAATTTAATAAACCACACTTCTTTAATTGAAAGTTAACTATCGAATATCCATATAAACGATATCTAGAATATAGAGTAAAAATCGCATTTATTCTTTTCTTTCTATGTAATTTCACTAGTTGCTCATCACTTGGTGAGCTATTAGCTATTTTTATTTCCTCCTAATTAACGGGAAGAATTTCTTGAATTAATAATATGAGATAATATAACACTTAAGGCGTTACTAGCATTTAACGAATTTACATGACCATACATTGGGATTTTAATAATATAATCGCTATTCTCTTTAACAAGCCTAGATATTCCGCGACCTTCGCTTCCGATGATTAATACGATAGGAGAATTATAATCTGCTTTACTATAATTAATATTTCCTTCTCCATCACTAGCATAAATCCAGTATCCTTCATCTTTTAATTTCTTAATCGCGTTATTTAAATTAGATACTTGGGCAACTTTTACATAATTTATTGCACCAGTTGATACCTTATCAACGGTGGCATTTAATGGAACTTGTGAATCTTTCTTAATAATTACTCCAACAGCATTAAATGCATCAGCAATTCTTAGAATCGCTCCTAAATTATGTGGATCTTCAATTTCATCTAACATGATAATTATCGGATTAGTAACTTTCTTACCATCGTTAATTAGATCATTTAATTCGTTATATTTATAATCATCAACTTCCGCAACTACACCTTGATTGTTTTGATTATTCACTAATTTATTTAATTCATTTACGTCTACTCTTAAGAGTTTAATATTATTTCTCTTAGCTAAAGATAAGATTCTTTCATCTTTAAAAGAACTATTAATATAAATCTTTTTCACTCTACTAACTGATAATGCAGTTATGACGGAATTTCTTCCATAGATTAATTTTGCCATACTTTATATACCTTGGAGTGCCATCGTTATAATAATTTCTTTTCAATTAACTTTTTACGCAATAAATCTGATTTAGCATAATCCTTATTTATACGCGATAAATTGTAATCATTTATCAATGCTTTATCTTCATTAGTTAATATAGGATATTCAATGTTTAATCCTAATAGATAAAGCATATCTTTTATCTTATTAAATGATTCCTTTAACTTATTTATATCAGAATTTTTATCTCTTAATAAATTATTTACTGATTTAAGAATCTCATATAAATAAGTTAAAGCATTAGAAATATTTAAATCATCCGCTAAAGAAGAAATAAATGGAGTAATATCTACTTTTTCTTTTTTAGTAATATCAATATCTTTAATTTGAAGAGCGACTGCTAATTTATTATAGGTATCAATAATTTTATTTAATTCAGATTTCGCCATTAACAAAGTATCAGAATTAAATTTAACAGGGGCACGATAGTGACTCGATAATAATGCTAATCTCACTGTATTACCACCATGTTGTTTAATAGCGTCTTTCGCTAAAATGACATTGCCCAATGACTTAGACATTTTATTATCATCAAATGTCACAAAGCCATTATGCATCCAATAATGCGCTAACTTATTATTATGCGAGGCTTTGTTTTGGGCAATTTCATTTTCATGATGAGGGAATTTTAGATCAAATCCTCCACCATGAATATC
>DCIT01000047.1:2183-11312 GCA_002317145.1 Caryophanales bacterium UBA1719 | reverse complement strand
CCTTCTCCCCAAGGGGATTTCCATTTAATGCCATTATCTTTTGTTTCTTTCCATAAAGCAAAATCTAATGGAGATGATTTATTTAAATTAGATTCTATTCTTGCACCGACTTTAAGTTCATCAATGTTTATCTTAGATAATTCTCCATAGTTAGGAATAGAATCTACTTTAAAATAAACATCGTTATTTAGTTTATAGGCATGATTAGTTTTTACTAGATTATCTACATAAGAAATAATTTTATTCATGTATTCAGTTACGCGTGGTTTATATGTTGGATCTAAAGCATTTACTAGTTTTCTTACTTCTTCTATTTCTTTAATATATCTATTCGCGATTTCGATTTCAGATACATTTTCTTTTAATGCTTTGTTAATTATTTTATCGTCGACATCAGTGTAGTTACTGACATACGTTACTTTATATCCTAAGTATTTAAATAAGCGTACTAAAACATCAAAAGTAATTATTGGACGTAAGTTACCAATATGCGGAGAATCATAGACTGTTGAACCACATACATAAATAGATACTTCGTTTTCTTTTATTGGTTTGAAGATTTCTAATTTATTAGTTAATGAGTTATATACTTTTATTTCCATACTCTATTATTTATTTTAAATACTTTATGATATCTTTTGGTGAGTTTATTATTTTTTTCGCTTTTTTAAATACTGGATCAGATAAATGACCATAGCCATGTTTTAAGATTAGACATGGTATTTTAGCGTTTATAGAGGTTCTTACATCGCATTCATGATCTCCGATATAAATGCATTCTTTTCTTTTTAATTTATTACGTCTAATAATTTCATTAATGACATATGGATCAGGTTTTTTGGGAGTATCTTTTTTCTGAGCTTCCATGTCAATAAAGAAATTATTACCATATACCTTATTTATCGCGAGTGTAGCGATTTCATATGGTTTATTAGTGGCGATAAATAATTTATATCCTTTCTTTTTTAATGATTTTAAAGAAGGGATCATATCTTTAAAGGCTTTAACTTTTTCTTTATGGGTGATTATTTGTTTCTTTATATAGTATTTCATTGCTTCATCATAATCATCTCTATCTTCATTATGAAAAGCACTTTTTAATAAGTAAGGAGTACCATATCCAATATAATCACGGCATTCTTTTACGCTTACTTTATATTTTAATTTATAGTGTTTTAAAGTAATGTTAATAGCCTTACTTATTGGCGGTAAGGTATCAAGTAATGTTCCATCTAAGTCAAATATTAAGTTCTTTATCATATATCTTTATTCTTATGTTTTCTTTTTCTGGTGTATTTTGTTTTATCTTTAAAAGTAACGGATTTAGTTTTACCCCACATTGCTTTAGCGTTTGGATCTTTTAATTTAATTTTATTATTCATTGTATCTATTAATATTATAGTTATAATATCAATGCAGTTATTAAAAATAACTAAAGGAGAATAATTATATGGTTAATTTAAAAGGTTATAAAATCATAAAAGGTAAGACATATCAACAGTTCCTTGATAAATATAATCATGATTTTGATAAATGGAGACTTTTATCATTTTATGAACACGAAATGCCTTATGTTAATAAAAGAAGAACTTATTGGGAAGTTAAAGATAAGAATGGAAATAAGATATATTGTTTAGTTCCTTTAATTAAACATAAAGCTATTGTTAGTGGATGCGCGGCAGGAGTTTTATTAGCGGGGGCGATTGCTACTACAGTAGTGATGTTACTTCCTAAACCTACTCCTACACCTGAACCTGAGCCAGTTCCATTTACAGGTGAAGTTACTGAACAACAATGGAAAGCTTCATTAGAAAATATTGTTCATATTAACGATTATTCTAAAAAATTAAATTACACGACTAAATCATCTGTTGTCCTTACTGATTTAAGAGGTGGTGGAAAGACACATGAACTTAAAAATTTAAAAGTTGATGGAGATTATGAAGAAGCAGAAGACGCGAATGGCACTAAAGTATATATGTATGATTATCATCACTTACCATTAAAGTGGGTTGATGGACAAGAAAATATCGTTGCATGGAATAGTATGCTTCATGATTATATAGGTTATGCTTTTGGTAATTTCTATGATGCATTTAATGATGGATTTGTATTTAATAAAGAAACTAAAACATATACATATGAATCTAAGAAAGGAGAGATAGAAGGTATTGAAGATGTTAAATGTTCAGTTACTTTTGATACTCCTCAAACAATTAAAAAACTTAGTTGCAATTACAGCATGTTATATGGAGAAAAGAAAGAAGTTGGTGAAACATTTAGTGGTGAATTTGAATATACATATGGAAATGCTAAATGTGAAGAATGGAGTAAAGATGTTAAAGAGATTTTAGATTCACGTTTAATAAATGGTTCTAATTCTCATGTAGGATTTGATGAAAACAATAATATCAAAATTGCTAATGAAGCATTTGAAAATTTTAAAGATGGAAGCAATTTTATTATTTCTTTAGATACTAATAAAGAAGGAAATATCGAAATACCAGTAGGATTACAAGAATTTAGAATGTATGATTCTAATAACACAATTGTTCCTTTTTGGTTTTATAAAGTAAGAGTTTTCAATCATAGTTATGAACTTGAACGTGGAAGCGATGATGATTGGCAATACATATACAACAAAGATACAAAGTACGTTGATGGTTTTAGATTAAATAAACCTACAACTAGTGAAGATGAAATAACTATTTTATTATCATTAGATACAACAGAATCAAGATTAAAAAATTACGATTACATTCTCATTAGTAAAGCATCTAATTAACAAACTTTTTAACAACTTTTTTACTTACTAATATTTTTAAATGCGATGGCAAACACTTAACGTGAACATCACCTAGTTTAGCCATTTCGCCATCTAAACACCAAGGATCAACTTGATCTTTAAATTTAAATGTAAATTCATCAGTTAATATTTTTAATGTTCTAACTTTAAAGAACAAATAATGAAATAAACCATTTAATAATCCTGGTTTAGTTGCGAATATCGAGAATTTACCATCGTTCATTTTATTTTTTAAATGAACATAGAATCCTCCAACATGTTTGCTATTTAATACTAATAAGAATGGAGTTTTAATATCATAAGTTTTATCTTTTACAATTAATGTTCCTTCAATATTTTTACGTACAAATAAATCTTTAATTGCAATTCCGTAATACGCTAATGGACCAATCTTTTTCTTTGTGTTTCTTTTAGCGGTATAACTTATTTCAGAGAATACTCCGCACGCTAATACATAAGTAAGATATCTATCATTCGCCTTCAATATATCAAATGAAACTGGTTCACCATTAACTAATACATCTACTGCTTTTTTAATATTCTTTTTTAGTTTAAAGTTCTTAGCAAAATCATTAGTAGTCCCACCAGGAATATATCCTAATATTGGTTTTCTGTCTTCATTAGAAATGTAATTAACAATAGTATTTACTGTTCCATCTCCACCGACAAAAAACAAATAATCGTATTCTTTACAAGCTTTTAAACATTGATCTTTTAACTCATCTAAAGTATGAGTCTCAATCATATCTACTTGTTCATATTTCTTTTTTAATTCTTGTTCAATAAAAGATAGCCTTTTAATAAAACTAGAATTACCAGTTAACCTAGAATATATAAATAAAACTTTCATTGCAGTACAACTCTTTCACCGAATCCTTCATCAGTATAATTAATTTTTAAATTAGGATATTTTTCACGCAAAGGAGAATTTTCGCTTGATATAACTGGCAATTTATTTCCATCAGTTTTAAAGTGTTTAATATAATTCACTAATACATCATAATCTGTTAATAAGTTTTCTTCTTTTACCATTATTCCGTTTTTAAACATTGTTAATCCATCTCCGCCACCAAGAACAAAAGTAGATGCTCCGATATAATAATCTTTTGATTCATCTAAATATTGATAATCACCATTTGAATCTAAAATTTTAATTTCTGATAATCTTGGAACTTTTGGACCGCTAATATAATTTCCTGAACCATCAATTTCAAACTCAGGGGTAATACTAGTATCAACTTTGTAAGTAACTCCACACACTTCTTGAAATCCACCAAAATATTCTGGTTTATCTTTATCTAATTTTCGACTAGAAAACTCTAAGGCAACTTTTAACCAATAGCCTGAGATTTTTAGTATTCCTTCTAAATTATTAAAACTATGAATTTTTTGACAAGTTCTTAAACTCCATGTTTCTTCTTTAATATCATGATAACGAATTCCGCCCGAATTCATCATAGTTACATCTACTCTTAAATCCTTCGGAGGATTATAAAGGTTATAGTAATAATAAAGTCCTTCAGTAATTAAATCTCCAATATTACTTTCTCTTTTACCATCAGAATTAAAATAAACTTTAGTTGTCGCTATTTCTTCTTTTAGTGATTCATCAACTGCATTTATAACTTTTGTCTCCACCGCTTTAACTTTTGAATCGATTTTTTCATTTTCGGATATTAATTCAGTGGTTGCACCACGCTTACTTAAAGTTAATTTTCCAATGCGTTTAAACTTCGATCCAGTTTGAGTAATTAAGACATTTTGTTCATCTTTATTTTTAATAACCTTTTTATCAATTTGATGTGTATGTCCATCTAGAATTACGTTTAGTCCGGATGTGTTCTTTGCTAATTTTGTTGCGGTAAATTCATTATCTTGTGTTTCGTCTCCTAGATGGGACATACACACAATGTAGTTGCATTGATTTTTAATAGAATCTATTTCTTTTTGAATAGACTCATAGAATTGATCTTGCATAAAGGTATAGTCTTTAAATGTTTCAGGAGAACACATAGAAATAGATTCTGGAGTGGCTACTCCTATTACTCCTACTGAGACATAATTAAATTTAAATACTTTACTTCCGATATCAGTATATCTTTCTGTTGGTTTACCATCTTTAGTGTGATATAAGTTTGTGGCAATATATGGGTATGATGCAGTTTTAAGTATGTTATCAAGATAATCGAAGTTATAGTCAAATTCATGGTTACCTAATGTAGCAGCGTCATATCCTGCTAAGGACATACATTCAACCATAGATTTACCTCTATCATAGGTAGTGTAGAATCCTCCTGAGATGTGATCTCCGGAGTCTAGTAATAAGACATTTTTATGTTGAGATTGTAAGTTTTTTTTCATTTGACTTACTGTGGAGTAAGATAATTTATTATCAATTTCTCCATGTACATCATTTGTGTATAAAATAGTGACTTCATCATCAAAAACATTACATGAAAATAGTGTTGATAATGTTAGACAAGTAGATAAAATTATAAATCCTTTTTTCATATAATTAATATTATCACTACTAATATTTATTTATATAAATATAAAAAAGTATAAAATAAATACAAAGGAGAATTTAATTATGAATATATTAAAGAAAAGCTGGGCGAGAATATTCCAAGGTGGAATGTATGTTGGAGTTTCTATCATGCATTTTAAAGAGCCTGAAGTTGTTAAAGGAGAAAACTCTTCTAAAGAAATTTATAAGATACTTAAAGATAAAGGTATTAACGATACTTTAGTAGTAGTTGATGATGGATTATTTAATGTTCCATTTACTAAAGATATCATTAAAGCATTACAAGATAATGGTATTAAAACAGCGGTATTCCATGATTTTAAGGCAAATCCTACTATTAAGAATGTTGAAGATGGTTTAGCTATTTATAAAGCGAATGATTGTCATTCTATTATTGGTTTAGGTGGCGGATCTTCAATGGATACAGCGAAGATGATTGGTGCGAGAGCCTCTAATCCAACTAAAACAGTAACTGATATGAAGGGTGTATTAAAAGTAAGAAAGAAATTACCTTTATTAATTGCTATTCCTACTACTGCAGGTACTGGAAGTGAGTGCACTATCGCTGCTATTATCACAGATCAAGATACCCATTATAAATATGCAGTAGAAGATCCTAAGTTAACTCCAAGGATTGCAATATTAGATCCTAAATTATTAGAGAACTTACCTCCACATATTACTTCTACTACTGGCATGGATGCTTTAACTCATGCTGTAGAAGCATTTACTAATAAAGCTAGAACTCCTAGAACAAATAGAAATGCTTTAGAGGCAATTAAACTTATTTATGAGAACTTATATGAATCTTATAAGAATCCTCATGATTTAGTAAGAAGAAATAATATGCAGATAGCATCTTATAAGGCTGGCGTAGCATTTACTAACGCTTATGTTGGATACGTTCACGCTATTGCTCACTCATTAGGAGGACAATATAATGTTCCTCACGGTTTAGCGAATGCTTTAATTCTTCCTATCGTTATGAAAGAATACGGCAAAAAGATTTATAAACAAATCGCTAAAGTATATGACTATATTAATATGGGAGATAAGAATCTTTCTAAAGAAGCAAAGACAAAAGAATTCATCACTTGGATTTATAACATGAATAAACAAATGAATATCTCTTATAACTTCTGTGATTTAGTTAAAGAAGAAGATATTCCTACTTTAGTGGATCATGCTTATCATGAAGGATATCCATTATATCCATGTCCAAAGATGTTTGATAAAGAAGAATTAACTAAGTTATATCACAAGGTTAAAGAAGAAAATAATAAGTAAATTAAATGAAAAGAAGCTGAAATTAATCAGCTTCTTTTTTATTTGTTTGGCTTGCCATATTCTCTTTCCATGGCTTTCATAGAAATAACCCACTGTTTTCCAAATTTGCAAACATCTTCGCCTTCGATAAGTTTTCCATATACAATAGCTTTCCGAAGTGTTGATTCATTTAGATTCCATAGTAATGTCGCATCTCTAAACGACATTAAATCATCAAATGGACTTTTATATTTTTTCCCGTTGTTATATAGTTCTTCACACGATAAATCTAAATCATCGTTCCAAACTATACCGTGACCTCCAACATCAACAAATACTTCGTAGTATAAATTACTATTTTTAATTTGTTTAAATTTCGGATATATTTTAAACCACGGTTTTAGATCATATAACTTTGTGATTCCTTCAGCGAATCTTATTTTTAGTATATAGTTATCTAATGCTTTAACTGAATTAATTTTATGAAACATATCTTTCTACTTTCTATCTCAAAGGTTCTAATTTAATAAACTCTTGAGTATCCCACATATGTATTAAAGCTTTTTTATTAAGTTGAATCCATTCTTTTGCTAATGCTAATGCTTTTGGTGGAAGATATCCTTCAATAACAGCGCCGTTTGCTATTTTTATTGCTGCATAATCTTCACCATATATTACATGTACATGTGGCGGATTGTGCTCTTTTCGCTTTAAATACATTCTAATTATCAGACCATAAAATCTACATAATGTAGGCATTATTTTTAACCTCCTTGAATTATATTATATCATTATATCGTGATATGTGTGCACATTAAAAAAATCATCTTTTTTCAGATGATTTAATAATTATTTATTGGTGATCCCACCGGGAATCGAACCCGGGATTCAACCTTGAGAGGGTTGCGTCTTGAACCGCTTGACCATGGGACCAGTAGAATAATTCTACACTTATTTAATAGCGTTATTAATTCTTTTATTAATAGTATCTTTATCCAAGATATGAAGAATGTAATATAAGTTTGGTGAATTCTTATTTCCAGTTAACGCCACTCTTAGCATACTAGCGACATCTGCTACTGTTCCTAAATATTTATCTTTATTAGCTTTATAAGCTTTTCTATCAGAGGCAAATCCGTATTTCTCTCCTAACGCTTTTAAAGAATTGAACCAATCTTGTTCATTTAACGAATAATCGTTACTTGAAATAAAATCAGTCAACACTTTCTTAATAACATCTTTTTTAATATTAGGATCAAAAGGATATCCATTAGAAATTATCTTGTTGTATTCTTCATCATAAAAGAATCTTACAATCGGATAAATATCCGAGAATTTAGCATAGTCTTTTCTAGGATTTTCTTTATCTCTTTCAATATTCATTATTTTAGTAAAGAATACTTTATCTTTATTAATTAATGCTTCAAGTTTCTTATCATATTGAGAGGCATACTCTAAGGCAAGCGAGGTCATTTCTTCAGCTTTTAATTTAGATAAATATTCTTTTGAGAAGTATGATAATTTGTCTAAATCAAACAACGCTCCATCAAGACTCATTTTATGAATATCAAACTTAAATTTATCTAAATCAAAAGATTTGTTTTCAATTGTCCAGCCTTCAAAATTAGAGTTCGCGATGCTCATTAAATAGATTAAAACACCTTGAACAGGATAACCTTGTTCAAAGAAAAAAGTGACCGCGGCTTCTGGATCTTTTCTTTTTGATAATTTTCTTCTATTTCCATTTTCTAATTTTTGTATTAAAGGTAAATGTGCATATTTAGGAGCATCCCATCCTAAGGCTTTAAACATCTCTAAATGAATAGGTAAAGATGATATCCATTCTTCACCTCTAGTGACGATAGTAGTTTTCATAAAGTGATCATCAACAACATGAGCGAAATGATATGTTGGAAGTCCATCACTTTTTAAGATAACAACATCAATATCGTTCTCAGCAATATCGATATTTCCTCTTATTTCATCATGAACTCTTATTTTATTATTATGATTACCAGAGCTTCTAAATCTAATAACATATGGTTTATTATTTTTAATATTTTCTATTGCTTCATCTACTGTTAGATATCTACATTTAGCGTAGCTTCCATAATATCCTGGTATTTGTTTAGTAGCTTCTTGAACTTCTCTTATTTCATCTAAATCTTCACTAGAACAGAAACAAGGATACGCTAATCCTTTTTTAATTAATTCTTTAATAACTATTTTATATATCTCTGCTCTTTCACTTTGTTCATATGGACCATAAATACCATTATCTATTCCATATCCTTCCATAGGAGAGATATTAAATTTAGCAAGTTGATCTATTAATAATTCTCCTGCACCTTTTACTTCTCTTTTAGTGTCAGTATCTTCTAGTCTAAGATAAAATATTCCATTCGTAGATTTAGCTAGATAGTAGGATACTAAAGATGTAAATAAAGAACCGGTATGTAAATATCCAGTTGGAGATGGAGCAAATCTAGTGACCTCTGCAGTTTCAATTAAGTTACGTGGAGGAAATCTA
>DCIT01000047.1:0-2105 GCA_002317145.1 Caryophanales bacterium UBA1719 | reverse complement strand
CGAGTAATAGTTTAACATATTTATAAAAATATAAGATAATAGATTAGTATGAAAATATGTCAAAGTTGTGGGATGCCTATCACCAATAATAATCAATTAGGCACTAATAAAGATGGCTCTATTTCTAACGATTATTGTAAGTATTGTTATAAAGATGGAGAATTCATTGATAAAGTAAGTATGGAAGAATATATCAAGATGTGTTCAAAATTTGGAGCGCAAGCAAATATGAGCAATGAAGAAATGAAAAGACATTGTGAGAAATTATTCCCTACTTTAAAAAGATGGAAGAAATAAAAAATGAAAAACATCGCTTTCTTAGTAGTAGATTTTGTTAATGAATTTATAAATGGCAATGTTTGTTCTTCACGTGCAAAACATTGTATTAAACCAGCAAAAGAATTAGTGAGCTATGCTCATAAACATAAGATACCAGTTATCTTTGTCAATGATATGCATGATAAGAAAGATAAAGAACTTAAAATCTGGGGAATACATTCATTAAAGAATTCTAATTCATCTAAAATTTATAAAGAAATTCCAGTAAATAAAATCGATATTATAATTCCTAAACATACCTATACAGGTTTTTATAATACAAAATTAAATTCAACATTAAAGAAACTAAAAATTAATACATTAGTAATCTTTGGATTATATTTAAATATTTGTGTTAAATATACTTTAGTCGATGCCTATTTAAATGGATATAAAATCTATTTAGCAAAAGATGCAACAGACGCATTCACTAAAGAAACTTATGAACAATCTAGCGTTGAAATTAAAACAATCACTGATGCTAAATTTGTCTCTAATAAACAATTATTTAAAGAGTTAGAAAAATAAAAAAGTAAACAAAAACAGAGCGGAATTAACCACTCTGTTTTACCAATAAATTAATTAGAAATTAATGTATTTATTAATGTTTACTTTTGATCTATCTATTTCACTTAATGTTTTTCTAATCTTCAAACAATAAGCAGCAGAGCTAGATAATTCATCAATACGAATAGCAGCTAAGAATGGCAATACAAGAGGATCTCTTGCTAGTTCACCACACATACCACATGTAATTCCAGCATTATGAGCGTTATCTACTGTTAATTTAATTAATCTAAGTATTGCTGGATGTCTAGAATTAAATGTTTTACTTAATAGTGGATTTAATCTATCACATGCTAATGTATATTGAGATAAGTCATTAGTACCAATTGAGAAGAAGTCAACGTGTTTTGCTAGTTCATCTGAGATGATAGCGGCACTAGGAGTTTCAATCATAATACCTATTTTAACTTTCTTATCGTACTTAATCTTTTTAGCGTCTAAGTCTTTCATGACTTTTTTGCACATATCTTTGACAAATTTAATTTCTTCAACAGAGACAATCATTGGAATCATGATTGATAAATTGCCGAATGCTGATGCACGATATAACGCTCTTAATTGAGTCATAAATATTTCTGGACGATCACGACATATACGGATTGATCTATAACCTAAGGCAGGATTTTCTTCATTAGGTAAATTAAAGTAATCAACTTTTTTATCTGCTCCAATATCAAGAGTACGAATGATAACTTCTTTACCTTTCATATCTTCTAATACTTCGCGGTAGTAGTTGAATTGTAAGTCTTCTGTAGGATAGTTTTTAGCTCCTAAGAAAACGAATTCACTTCTAAATAATCCGACACCTTCGGCATCGTTTTTACGTAAGTTATCAATTTCTAAGTTGCTTGCAATATTAGCGTATATTTTAATTTTATGACCATCTTTAGTTATTGATGGTTTACCAATAAATGACTTTAATGCTTTTATTTCATCTTCATATTTCTTTTGTAATTTTAAATATTGAGATATATCTTCATTGTTGTGATTACAGATAACCTCTCCATTAATAGCATCAACAATTAAATCTTTGTTTAAGAAGTAACTTGGGAAAGCGGTTGAGTTTTCAATAGCAACGACAGTTGGAATTTCAAGTGTTCTTGCTAAGATAGCGACGTGAGAGTTAACACTTCCACTTATAAGTACTAAACCTAAAATTTTATCTCTATCAAATTTCATTAATGCTGAAGCAGGCAAGTCATCTGCGACTAATACAACTG
>DCIT01000048.1:6603-11178 GCA_002317145.1 Caryophanales bacterium UBA1719 | reverse complement strand
AAAGTATCCACTATTAGAGGTTATGAATCTAATGGAATGTGTTGTTCTTTACTTGAGCTAGGAGTAGATCCTAAATATGTCTCCGAAACAGATTTACATGGTATTCATGAATTAGATAGTTCATTTAAAATTGGAGATAAAGATGTCTTAAATAAACTTGGATTAGACGATACTATTCTTACTTTAAAATTACTCGCGAATCGTCCAGATTTAATGTCGATATATAATGTCGCTAGAGAAGTCGCATCTTTATTTAATAGAAAATTAAAATCATTAAAAGTAAAAACAAATGAATGTGTAACAGAAGAATTTAAAGTTAATAGTGAGACTAAATTATGCTCACAATTTTCTTCTCGCATAATTAAAGGAATAACAGTTAAAGAATCTCCTAATGAATTAAAGAAGAAATTAATCGCAATGGGAGTTAGACCAATCTCTAATATCGTAGATATAGGTAACTATATTATGTTATTAACTGGTCAACCATTACACATGTATGATTACGATAAATTACCTAAAAAAGAATTAATCGCTAAAGATGATAATGAATCTAATTTTATTGCTTTAGATAATAAGACTTATAAATTAGAAAAAGGTGATATTGTTATAACCTCTAATAATGAAGTAATGTGCTTAGGAGGAGTCATGGGAGGCTTATCTAGCTCTGATGATAAATCCACTAAAAATATAGTTATCGAATCCGCAACATTTAATGGAGCGAGTGTCCGTAGAACCTCAACTAGACTAAATCTAATAAGTGAATCTTCTACTCGCTTCGCGCATGGAATAAATAACAATCAATATATTGATGTTATTGAACTTGCAACTACATTAATTAAAAAGTATTGTGGAGCATCCTCTATTTCTAATATTGTCACCTATGATTCTAATAAACATGATGATTATATAATTCATACATCTGTTAATAAGATTAATGAAATACTAGGAACAACATACGATATTAAAGTTATTAAAGAAGTCTTAAACAAAGATTACTTTAAAGTTATTAACATTAAAAAGAAAAATGAATTCGATGTCATTGTTCCTAACTTTAGAATTGATATCGAAGGTGAAAATGATATCGCAGAAGAAGTAATAAGAATCTTAGGATTTAAAGATGTTAAAAACGAACTACCTGAACTTAAATGCGTTCCAGGTATCTTAACTGAGACTCAAAGAAAAATTAGAGAAATAAAAAATTATCTAAGAAACTCTTTATATGAAGTTAATACATATGTATTAGTCAATAAAAATAAAGTAAATAAATTCACTTATTTAAATCACGATGAACCATATAAATTAATTAATCCAATGACAGATGATCATGAATATATAAGAGTTAGTCTAACTCCATCTTTATTAGATATTACTTCTTATAATCTCTCTCATCAAAATAAAGACTTTGGAATATTTGAAATAAGCGATATTAATTCAAATAATAAAAAAGAAGTTTATTTAGGTATCGTCTTAACTGGTAATGAATTAAGACAAAATCAACTAAATAAAACTTCTTATTCTTTCTATACCTTAAAAGGATATTTAGAAGGAATCGTGTCAATGCTTGGTATAGAAAGAAATCGCTATAGCTTAAAAGAATGGGATTTAGGAAATGAAGAAATGCATCCAGGTAGAAGTGCTTCTATTTATTTAGGTAAAGATTTAATTGGATATCTTGGAGAATTACATCCTAATTGTTATAAGACTTATGAAATAAAAAATAATAAAGTCTATGTCTTAGAAGTTAAATTATCTAGTTTAATTAATCTTCCTACTGGAAATATTAAATTTAAACCATTAAGTAAATTCCCAAGTGTCACTCGTGACTTAGCCTTAGTAGTTAATGACTCTACTAAAGCAAGCGATGTTATCTCGATAATTAAAAGGAACGGTGGACCTTTAATAAGAGACATCGAAGTCTTTGATGTTTATAAAGATGAATCAATGTTAGGTAAAAAAAGTATCGCGATTACCATTACTTTATGTAATGATAACGCGACTTTAAAAGATAATGAGACGAATGAAATAATTGAAAAGATAAAAGTCGCGTTATTAAAAGAAGGAATATCTTTAAGATAAATTTATGAAATTTACTAAAAGTAGTATTAATCCAAAAGAAATTAAGGAACTTGAAGAAGTACTATCTTTTAAGGAAGTTCGTAAACCTTTACTTGAGCTTAATAACATAAAAGTAAAAGCCTCTATATTTTCAGATAATGATTTAATTAATGTTACTTTAGATATTAAAGGAATATGTAAAGTTGAAGATGCTTATACTCTTAAACCAATAGACTATAAATTAGAATTCACTGATTCAATAGATATATCTGAAGATATCAATAATATTGATACTTATTATATTCCTGGCAATTTTGTTGATTTAAATCCAATTATTTTAGATTTAATAATTGGAGAACTTCCAATTAGAATATCAAAAGAAAAATCTATTAAAATTGAAGGCGATGGATATCGCGTAATATCTGAAGAAGATTTACATAAAGAAAAAGAAGAAGGATATAATCCATCCTTTGATAAACTAAAGGATTTAGACTTATAAATGAAACATATCTCTGTTCTATTAAATGAATCTATTAATGGATTAAATATTAAGTCTAATGGAATTTATTTAGATTTAACTTTAGGTAGAGCAGGACACTCTAAGGAAATATTAAAAAAATTAGATAAAGGTTATTTATATGGCTTTGATTTAGATAATGACGCCATTAAAGAAAGCAAAGCCGTATTAGATAAAATATCTAATCGATTTTCTTTAATTCACTCTAATTACAAATATTTTGATGAAGTATTAAAAGAAAATCATATAAATAACGTTGATGGTATTTTATTAGATTTAGGAGTTAGCTCTCCCCAGTTTGATAATCCAATAAGAGGATTTTCCTATAACTTCGATTCTCCTTTAGATATGCGCATGGATAACTCTAAAGGAATAACCGCAAAAGAAATAGTTAATACTTATTCATTAAAAGATTTATCTAATCTATTTAGAAATTATGGAGAAGAAAAAGATGCTTATAAAATAGCACTCAATATAATTAAACAAAGAGAAATTAAACCTATTAATACTACTTTTGAGTTAGTGGATATAATAAAAAAATCTAAATCTAATTATGAACTTAAAAAGAAAGGACATCCCGCTAAACAAGTATTCCAAGCTTTAAGAATAGAAGTTAATAATGAACTTAATTCTTTAAAAGAAACATTAGATAAGGCAATTAAATATTTATCTCCTAAAGGAAGATTAGTAGTAATCTCCTTCCATAGTTTAGAAGATAGAATTGTTAAACAAGCTTTTAACAATGTCATTAAGGTTATTGGTAACCGTAATGACGATTATTCTTTACCTAGTAAAAATAATCTATCTTATAAACTCGTTAATAAAGATGTTATTACTCCTAGTGAAAAAGAATTAAATGATAATCCTAGAAGTAAATCAGCGAAGTTACGAATATTAGAACGCATAAAATAATTTGCATTAAATTTAAACTATAGTAGTATATATGCGTTAGGGGAAACCTTAACGCTCTTATATTTTAAAGATATAGAGTGGCATTGGCCGCTCTTTATTTTTTAGGAGGGATATGAATACTATTGAGAGTAAATTACATGACTTATTAGTTAGTAAATTAACTACTCTAGGCTATGATCTAGTCTCTATCAGGTATCTTAAAGAGAATAATGAAAATTATCTAAAGATAACTGTTGATAAAGATGATGATATATCTCTAGACGAAATAGTGTATCTATCTGATTTAATTTCTCCGATTCTAGATGTAAGTGATGTTATCAGAGATAAATATATCTTAGATATCTCCTCTCTAGGTGCAGAGAAAGAAATTAAATTAGATAGATTAGATAAGTATGTTAATAAATACTTAAATATTCATCTCTCTCATCCTTATAAAGGAGAAAACAACATTATCGGAACATTAATAAAAATCGATAAAACTAATGTGACGATGAAAGTACAAGAGAAATCAAGATTTAAAGAAATAATTCTTGAAAGAAAATATATCGATAAAGTTCACTTAGCAATTAAATTTTAAAAGGAGAAGAAATTATGTTTAATGTGAAAAAATTATTTGGCGCTTATGAAGAATTAGGTGTCGCTAAAAACATTGATAAGGAGACAATCCGTGAGATTACCATCCAAGCTTTAGAAAAAGCTTATATTCGTATTCTTACCGGAGGTAATCAACCTGATGATTTACCAGATCCTAAAGTAAGAGTAGAAATAGATGAAAAGAAAGGATCAGTAGATTTTTATCAAATTAAAACTATTAAGAAAGAAGTCGAAGACGATATGCTTGAGATTGATTTAGAAGACGCTCAAGATATCTTAAAAAAGAAAGACTTAGATTATGATCAAGAAATCGAAATTCACGATGATAATATTGATGAACAAGAATTATCTAAGATCTTTATTAAACAATTTAAGAATGTCTTCCATCAAAGATTAAATGATGCAGAAAAGAATGCCTTATATGAATCTTATAAAGATCATATCGGAGAAATAGTAATCGGAGAAGTAGAGAAAGTTGAAGACCGCGCTATTACAGT
>DCIT01000048.1:6275-6574 GCA_002317145.1 Caryophanales bacterium UBA1719 | reverse complement strand
GGTATGAACTCAGTCTACTTACCACGTAAAGAAATGATCGGAGATGAAACATTCACTATCGGACAACAAATTAAATTATATTTAGACGATTGCTCTACTGATAAGAAAGGTAGTATCACCGTTACAAGAGCTGCTCCTGGCTTCTTAAAAAGATTATTCGAAGAAGAAATTCATGAAATCTATGATGGTACTATAGTAATTAAAGGTATCGCCCGTAAAGCTGGTAAAAGAAGTAAAGTCGCTGTCTACTCAAATGACTTTGATGTTGATGCTACTGGAAGCTGCATTGGTAAAGACGG
>DCIT01000048.1:1820-6183 GCA_002317145.1 Caryophanales bacterium UBA1719 | reverse complement strand
GATAATCCATCCTTATATATTATTGATGCTTTACGTCCAGCGGAAGTCGTTGGTATTACTATTGACCAAGACGACGCTGAAGGTAAAGAAGCAACCTGTATTGTTAAAGATGGTCAATACTCTAAAGCTATCGGCTTAAGAGGTATTAACGTTCGTTTAGCAGTTCAATTAACAGGATACGACTTAACTATCTTAGAAGAAACTGCCGCGAAAGAAGAAGGCTTAAAATATCAAACTAAAGAAGAATTAGACGCTAAAGAAGCAGAAAGAATCGCTGAAGTTAAGAAGAATGAATTCGCCAAACAATCTATAGCTTATAAAGAAGCTAAAGAAGAGGAAGCCTTAAAAGAACTTAAGAAAGTTGAAGCTAATGCTATTGCCTCTAAAGAAGAAGCGAAAGCGAAACGTGCTGAAAAGAAAGCTCAAGAAGCCAAGAAGAATCACGTTTCCTCTCTTGAAGAAGAGCTTGCTAAAGCAAAGGCTTTCGCGAGCAAAGCCCAAGAGCACGCTGATGAACATATCGAAATTAAGACAACCACAAATGTTCTTGATCTAGAAAAACAACTTGAGCAAGAAAAAGAAGCTGCGAAGAAAGTTGAGAAGAAATCATCTAAACCACGTAAGATTACCGAAGCTGAGATACCTAATGAAAATAAAGTTGAACCAGCAGAAGAAAAGAAAGATATTCAAAAGATGGATATTTATACTGAAGAAGAACTTCGCGAAATGGAAGAAGAAGAGAACATCAACGATAACGAGAACTTCGATGATGAAGAAGATGTCGATTACGATGAGTATGATGAATACTACGATGATGAGAAATAATTAAATAATTAATTATTAATAGTAATAACTAAGGAGGGATAGAGCATGAAAGATAACAACAATAAAAGAATAAGTAACGTATCTACTAACTTTAAGTCTAATAATAAAAACTTTAATAAAGTTAATAATGGTGTCTTTGTCTTTACTCGTTCTTTATCTGTCGCTGATCTAGCGAAACAATTAAATATCCTTCCTAGTGATATCATCAAATACTTCTTCATGAATAAGAAGATGGTCACTATCAATCAAATGTTAGATGATGACTCTATTGGAGAAGTATGCTTAAACTTTGGATATGATGTTAAAAAAGAAAAAGTTGTAAGCGCTGAAAACTTTGAAGAAGTCGAAATTAAAGATAAAAAAGAAGACTTAAAAGAAAGACCTCCAGTGGTAACTGTAATGGGTCACGTTGACCATGGTAAAACTACATTAATTGACGCTATTAGAAATTCTAATGTTGTCGCTACTGAAGCAGGTGGAATCTCTCAAGCTATCGGAGCTTATCAAAAAGAAGTTAAGGGTAAGAAAATAACATTTATTGATACTCCAGGGCATGAAGCCTTTACTGCTATGAGAAGTAGAGGAGCATCCGTTACTGATATTGTTATATTAGTAGTTGCTGCTGATGATGGAGTTATGCCTCAAACTATTGAAGCAATAGACCATGCTAAAGCGGCTAAAGCACCTATCGTAGTCGCAGTAAATAAAATCGATAAAGAAGGCGCTAATGTAGAGAAAGTTAAGAATGAATTAATGAACTATGAGATTATCCCAGAAGAGTATGGTGGTAAAAATATCTTCTGTGAGATATCCGCTAAAAAGAATATCGGTATTGATAACTTATTAGAAAATATAATTCTTTTAAGTGAAGTATTAGAACTTAAATCTAATCCTAATAGATATGCTATGGGAACAGTCCTAGAAGCAAATCTAGATAGAGGTGAAGGTCCTAAAGCAACTCTATTAGTACAAAACGGAACACTTAATAACTCTGATTATGTTGTTGTAGGAACTACCTATGGTCATATAAGAAGAATGGTCAATGAACATCAAAAAGTATTAAAGACTGCTACTCCATCTACTCCAGTATCTGTAACTGGATTAAGTGAAGTACCTAACGCTGGTGATCACTTCATGGCCTTCCCAACTGAAAAAGAAGCAAGAGAAATTGCCGAAAGAAGAAGATTACAAAAAGAACAAGTTGAAAGAAGCGGAACCGCCGCAAGAAGTTTAGATGATTTATATAAACAAGCTAAAGAAGGCGATGTGACTTCTTTAAACTTGTTAATTAGAGCAGATTCAACTGGTTCAGTTGAAGCGCTTAAATCTTCGATTATGAAGATAACAATCCCAGGAGTTAAAGTTAATATCATTAGAGCTATTGCTGGAGCAATTACTGATTCAGATATTTCTTTAGCAAGTGCCTCTAATGCTATAATTTATGGATTTAATATTAGACCAACTGCCGCACTTAAAGCAAAAGCTGAAGAACTTAAAGTAGAAATTAGATTACATAGAATTATCTATGCTTTAATTGAAGAAATAGAAGGGGCCTTAAAAGGATTAACTAAACCAGAATTAAAAGAAGTTACTAATGGTCAAATGGAAGTTAGAAATATCTTTAAAGCAAATAAGATGACTATTGCTGGTTGCTATGTTACTGATGGAGTAATTAAAGCAAGAAGCAAGATTCATTTAATTAGAGATGGAATAATTATCTATGATGGAGAATTAGGATCTTTAAAAAGATTTAAGGATGATGCATCAAGTGTTAAATCTGGTTTTGAATGTGGTGCAACTATAGTTGGATATAACGATATCCATGAAGGCGATATTATTGAAGCCTTTGAAATGAAAGAAGAAAAGAAATAATGGATCATAAATTAAAAGTAAAAGCGATTATTGATCGCAATATAAGGGATATTGTTTTAAAAAACTCTAATAATAAGATTGGATTTATTTCAGTAAACAAAGTAGAAGTCTCTAATGACTTATCATTTGTGAAAGTTTATGTTTCTTTTATGAATGCTGAGGATAAACTTAAATCATTTAAGAAACTTGAACAAATGGCCCCTTATATGCGTCATCAATTAGCGGAAAAGCTTTCGATATATAAAACTCCACGTGTGGGTTTTATATTAGATGAAAGATTTAATATTGATCAAAAAATGAGTGAATTGCTAGAAAAAGATGCCAAAGAATTAAATAAAATTAAAAAGAAAAATTCTTAAAGTATAACAAAGTATAACAAAAATATTGAAGTATAACAAAGTATAACATATAATATAAACGGAGGTAATTCTATGAATCCGTTTGAAATTGTTTTTGGAAAAGAACCTAAATCTTTCATTGCTAGAGAAGAATTTGATACTATTATGCATTCTTTTGTTGATTCAACTTCGCAATGTTATTTAATTACTGGAGTTAGAGGCACTGGTAAAACTGTTTTGTTATCTCAGCTATCAAATTACTATGAGAAGGATAAAGAGTGGGTAGTGATTAATATTAATCCTGAAAAAGATATTCTAACTTCTTTAGTTGCAAAAATTTATTCAAAAGCAAAAGTTTCTCATTTATTTAGAAGCAAAACTTTAAATATAGGTGCGCATGGTATTTCTGTTTCCTTGCAAAATGGCCAACCAATTGTTGATGCAGAAAACATTTTAGAAATAATGCTTAGTGAAATTAAGAAGCAAAAAAAGAAATTATTAATAACAATTGATGAGATTACTAATTCAAAAGATGTAAGAGTTTTTGCCCATACTTTTCAAAGTATGATAAGGAAAAATTATCCTGTATATTTATTGATGACAGGTTTACCAGATCATTTATATAATTTACAAAATGAAAAAACTCTTACTTTTTTATATAGAGCACCTAAGATATTTTTAAATAAATTAAATTCAACTTCAATTTACAACAGTTATCTTGAGGTATTTAATGATGAAAATATGTGTAAGAAAATGACTGAGATGGTTAATGGATATGCTTATGCATATCAACTTCTTGGAATGCTTGTGTATGATAACAAATCAAATTTAAACGAAAAATCTATCAAGAAATTCGATGCAAGACTTGCAGAAAATTCTTATAGTAAAATTTGGTCTGAATTAGGTAATACAGATAAAAAAATAATTCGTGCCATTATTAAAACGGGTGGATATACTTCACAAATAATGAAGGAAACTAATATGAAAAAAGAGCAATATTCTGTATATAGACAAAGACTAATAGAAAAAGGCTATGTCGATGGTTCAGAGTATGGAAGATTAACTATTAATTTGCCAAGATTTGATTTGTTTATTAAGAAATATGATTTTTAAAGTATAACAGAAATTTGAAAGTATAACAAAGTATAACAAATTCACTTTTTCCAGAGCTTAACTTGCTCTTCATTTTTTAAAGCGGTGTAGATATTTTTCTCTACATGTTCATTTGTTTTCTTTGCGTTATCTAACCATTGTTTGATGATGTATCTATTAGTATGTTTATCGGCAGGACAATTAGATTTTAATACTGGAATATTTTCTTCTTTTGC
>DCIT01000048.1:403-1753 GCA_002317145.1 Caryophanales bacterium UBA1719 | reverse complement strand
TAGATAAATGCATCTTAGGTTCAAAAGTCGCTATCTTACCAGAATAGAACATATTCATAAACAAAGTCTCTACTGCATCATCCATATGATGCGCGAAGGCTACTTTATTTGCTTTTAATTCATGGGCAATAGAATTCATAATCGCCTTCTTCATTCTTGAACATATTGAACAAGGTAGATGTGTTTTATTCTTTTGATTCGCTTTTAATATTGGATATACATTAGTCGAGTCATTAATAATTAAATCGTATCCAAGTGATTTAATATATTTTTTAACTTTCGATGGATTAAATTTAGGAAATCCTAAATCCATCATCACTGGATATAATTTAAAATCAGTATGTGAAAATCTTTGATATAAAGTTAATGCTTTAAATAATACCAAAGAATCTTTACCACCTGATATACCTACTAATATCTTGTCACCTTTCTTAATTAGTTTATATGTATTATCAGCATTCCTAAGTCCTGCTAATACGATTCTAATTGCTTTCATATCGACATTTATTCTATAACTAATTTTTTAATTAGTATAGAATCTAATATATGAATCTAAATGGTATCTACTTAGTTAAGAAACCAATAGGAATGACTAGTTATGATGTTGTTCGTTTCTTTAAGAAACAACTACACACCTCTAAAATAGGACACGCCGGTAGTCTAGATCCATTCGCTTCAGGATTATTAATAATCGGAGTGAATGAAGGTACTAAGATATTACAGTTTTTAGAGAATGATATTAAAGAATATATCGCTGAACTTACACTAGGTAAGTCCACTGATAGTTATGATATAACTGGAAGAATAACTAAAGAACAAAAACCTAAGAAACACACTAAAGAAGAAATAGATAAAGTGCTATCTTCTTTCTTAGGAGAATACATTCAAACTCCTCCTAAATACTCTGCTTTAAAAGTAAATGGTAAATGTTTATATCAATACGCTAGAGAAGGAAAAGAAATATCTATTAAAGATAGAGTCCAACATATCTATGATATTAAATCTATCTTAATAGATAAGAATAAGATAACCTTCTTTGTTAGATGCGATAAAGGAACATACATTAGAACTCTAGGAGTAGATATCGCATCTAAACTAAAAGAAATAGGTTATCTATCTAATCTAGAAAGAATAAGAATTGGTAAACACTATATCTTAAATGTTAAGACTCCAGATTGTATTGATCTAAATAAAATTATTACTATAGATAAAGCATTAGATATGAAGAAAGTAATATATAAAGATATTAATAAAATAAGAAATGGTAATCCTATTAAATTAGATAATATTAAAGAAGATAATATCTTAATGATTGATAAATCATCGACCCCGTTAGCAGTCTACTCATAC
>DCIT01000048.1:0-334 GCA_002317145.1 Caryophanales bacterium UBA1719 | reverse complement strand
TAATTAAAGTTAATGAATCTCTATCTAATATCCCTCATATAAAAACTAAGATATCTTTATGCTTAGGATATTTTGATGGAGTCCATATCGCTCATCAAAGATTAATTAACGAAGCTCGAGTTCATACCTCTGATAAAGTAGGTATCATTACATTCTCTTCTAATATTAAAGGTAGAGAAACATTAACTAACTTAGAGAATCGTTTAAATTTATTTAAACTCTTAAATATAGATTATGTCTTTATCTTTCCGTTTACTAATAAATTTAAAAACATCTCTAAAGAAGAATTTAAAAAGAAATTCTTTGATAAATTAAATATCGACGCTTTATACGC